>JAYVPR010000484.1:0-3185 GCA_043757245.1 Polaromonas sp.
AATCCACGCCGCCTACGCCGCAGCAGCAGCGCACAAAGGCCAGCCAACGGTGATACTGGCGCACACCAAAAAAGGCTACGGCATGGGCAGTGCCGGCCAGGGCAAGATGACGACGCACTCGCAAAAGAAGTTTGCCGAGGCCGACCTGCTGGAATTTCGCAACCGCTTCAACCTGCCCTTGACCGACGAGCAAGCCAGGCAAATCGCCTTCTACAAGCCAGCGCCCGAGAGCCCGGAGGTGCAGTACCTGCACGCCAAACGCAAGGCCTTGGGCGGCTACTTGCCGAAACGCGAAACCACGGCTGAAGTCATCGCCATACCGGCGTTGCCCACGTACGCTGGCTTTGCATTGAAGGCTGACGGCAAAGAAATGAGCACCACCATGGCCTTTGTGCGCATGCTGGGCGGGCTGCTGAAAAATTCCGAACTGGGCCCAAAAATCGTCCCTATCGTGGCCGACGAGGCACGCACCTTCGGTATGGCCAACCTATTCAAGCAAGTTGGCATTTATTCAAGCGTAGGCCAGCGCTATGCACCAGAAGACATTGGCTCGGTGCTCAGCTACCGCGAAGCGATGGACGGGCAGATTCTGGAAGAAGGCATCAGCGAAGCAGGCGCTCTGGCAAGCTGGACAGCCGCCGCCACAAGCTACAGCGTGCACGGCCTGGCGATGCTGCCCTTCTACATTTACTACTCGATGTTTGGTTTTCAACGCGTCGGCGATCAGATCTGGGCCGCCGCTGACCAGCGTGCGCGCGGCTTTTTACTCGGTGCTACATCGGGCCGCACAACGCTAGGTGGCGAAGGCCTGCAACACCAGGACGGCACCAGTCATTTGATAGCTGCCACCATTCCCAATTGCAAGGCCTACGACCCAGCCTTTGCCTGCGAGCTAGCCGTCATCATCGACCACGGCATGCGCGAGATGATGGTGGAGCAAAAAGACGTTTTTTATTACGTCACCATGATGAATGAGAACTACGCACAGCCGGATTTAACGGCTGGCAGCGAGTTGAACATCCTTCGCGGATGCTATAAATACAGGAGCTATTTACGTCCGAATTTATTGGGTAAAACGCCTAAAACCCTTATTAATACAGCTCAAAAAGTGACTCTTATGGGTTCAGGAGCCATTTTGACCGAGGTCATCAAAGCTGCGGAGCAACTGGCGGCGATGGACATTGACATCACGGTTTTCAGTGTGACGAGCTGGAGCGAACTGGCGCGGGATGTTGCAACAAAAACACAGGCTGCCGATGCCTTCATTGCTCAACAACTGGCGGACAGCGAAGGCCCCATCATTGCGGCTACCGATTACGTACGCGCAGTGCCGGAGAGCATTCGCGCCTGTGTGCCTGTTGGCCGGACTTACACGACGCTAGGCACAGACGGCTTCGGCCGCAGCGATACGCGGGCAGCATTGCGGGCGTTTTTCAATGTTGATGCAGCCAGCATTGTCAAAGCTGCGCTGCATCAACTGGGTCAATTGGGTCAACGCAAAATTATTTAGGCAACAACACCTTGTCAACCACGTGAATCACGCCGTTGGACTGGTACACGTCGGCGATGGTCACGGTGGATGTTCCGCCTTTTTCGTCGGTGATCATGACCTTGCCGCCTGCCGATTTGGCCGTCAGCGTGCCGCCTGCTACGGTTTTAAACGACGTGCTGCCGTTTCCGTCCATGATCATTTTGGTCAATGCAGCAGCATCGACCTTTCCAGACACGACGTGGTATGTCAGGATGCCGGTCAACATGCCTTTGTTTTCAGGCTTGAGCAGCGTGTCCACCGTGCCGGCTGGCAATGCAGCGAAAGCCGCGTTGGTCGGCGCGAATACGGTGAAAGGACCCGCGCTCTTAAGCGTGTCGACCAGGCCAGCAGCCTTGACGGCAGCGACCAGCGTTGTGTGGTCTTTGGAGTTGACGGCGTTGTCAATGATGTCTTTAGATGTCAACATCGGCGCGCCGCCGACCATGACTTGCGCGAAAGATGATGCTGCGCCCAAACCGAGCATGACAGCGAAAGAGACAGAGGCGAGTTTGCGAGAAAATTTCATGATGGGTCCAGTAAGGTTAAATAAAGTGACGTTGAACAAAAGCCGAAATTAAACAATTTAAGCGGCTGTTTTAAATACGGCGCACTGCGGCTAGCAGATTCAACTTTCTTCAATCACCTTCAATCACCTTCAATTTTCGTCCGCTGCCTTTGTCAGCGCCTGTAGCAAACTGCGCAGCGCCTGCGGGTAGAGCAGGTGCTCTTGGCTCAGCACCCGGGCAGCCAAAGCAGCTGCGGTATCCAGAGGCAGCACAGGCACCACGGCCTGCGCCAAAATGCCGCCGTGGTCCAACTCTGATGTCACAAAATGCACGCTTGCCCCAGCCACCTTGCAACCCGCGTCGATGGCGCGCTGATGCGTATTGAGGCCTGTAAACGCAGGCAACAAAGACGGATGGATGTTGACCAGTCGATCAGCGTAATGCACAACAAACGCAGGCGTCAGAATGCGCATGAAGCCTGCCAACACGACCAATGCCGGCTGATGCACGTCAATCATGCTCATCAACGCTTCCTCAAAAGCCTCGCGCATAGCGAACGCCTTGTGGTCAAGCGCACAGCTGGCGATACCCAAAGCCTTTGCAGCATGTAAACCAGTAGCCTCTGGCTTGTTGCTGATGACGCAGGCGATGCGCGCGCCAAACTTGCTCAGCCACTGTTCTTTTTGTGCTGCATCAGCAATGGCCAGCATGTTTGAGCCCTTGCCCGAGATTAAAACGACGATATTTTTGAGTGGCTGTGTCATGACTTTCAGATTATCGCCACCGCAAAGTCACCGCATTGACATACAAAAAAGCACATTCGTGCTAAAAACAAACCCTTCAGCATCTTATTCAATGTCAAATTAACTGTGCGCTACCGGAGTTCCCCATGGATTTAGCTTTCACCCCTGAAGAGCAGGCTTTTCGAGAAGACATACGCGCCTGGGTTCATGCCAACCTTCCCGCAGACATTCAGCACAAGGTGCGTAACGCGCTGCGCCAAACGCGTGACGACATGCAACGTTGGGCCAAAATTTTGGGCAAAAAAGGCTGGCTCGGCCATGGCTGGCCCAAAGAGTTCGGCGGTCCAGGCTGGAACGCGGTGCAAAAGCATTTGTTTGAAGAAGAATGTGCCCTGGCTGGTGCGC
>JAYVPR010000485.1:0-3179 GCA_043757245.1 Polaromonas sp.
CGCTGAATTGCTCTTCAATCGACCCGGTGCTGGCCACCCTCAAGTCACGATCAAACACCACGCTAAAAATCATGGCGGTAGTCGGCGGGTTCAGATAGCGCCAGTCGTAGTGGGTGGTCTGGCTAAGCGCATAGGGGGTAACTTTCATCGGTTTTCCCAGCATTTTTCGCACTGTCTCCATCGGCATACCGGGCAGCACTTTGGCAAAGTTTTGCGGAGCCAACACCTGACGCAAGGCGCTCATTTTGCCGTCAGAACCAATGGTGATCATGTAATTGACGTTGCCCGCCGGCTGGCGGTTGTACTCAAAGGTTTTTGAACCCGGCACGCCTGCTGCACCGGGCAGCGGGGTAGTGGCCATGTCAGCTGCATCCCAGACCTTTTCAGGCTCGCCAAAGCGGGCGCGAACGTCTGACTCGGTAGCCACGCCCTCTTCCAGCTCTGCAACGCGCTGAGAGTCACAACCCACCACGCCAAGTAACATTGACAGCAAACTCATGGCAATCACCGCTTTCTTGAAAAACTGAAGATCCAAAACATGCGGCATAGCCATCCCCCGGTAAAATCAAGCAACTATACGTGTCTCTCTAAGCAGCCCATGAAAGCAGCCCATGAATCTTCTGTCTATTTTCCGCCGCGCTGACTACACATCAGAGGCTACCCAGTTTATTGACCAACTAAAAGTCAACAAACCCACACTGGAAGCAGAGCAACGCGCAGGCCGAGCCCTGCTATGGGACAAAAATCTGAAAGCGGGCGAGCAGGCTGACTTTTTCGATGCCAAAGTGGCCCAGCAGCCTTATGTGTACGGCACCAGCAGCCACCCAAACGCCAAATAATGGCTGTTTTCAGGTATTGAATCAGCCCTTGGCCCAATAAATACGGCCAAGAGAAGCTCCTGATTAAATAGCAAAAAAAAACGAAGTTCGACTCCTGATTTTGACGACTAAATTAGTCCTTGCAAAAGCATTTCCCGTAATGCCCAGCCCCGACATGCCCGGCGTGATTGACCAGGTCGCGCTGGCACGCCTTTACGGCGAGCCGCTGTTTGCAATGCCTCACGACCTCTACATTCCGCCAGATGCCCTGCAGGTGTTTTTGGAGGCGTTTGAAGGCCCGCTTGACTTGCTGCTGTACCTGATTCGCAAGCAGAACTTCAATATTCTGGACATCCCGATGGCGGCTGTGACGCGCCAATACCTCGTGTACGTTGACGAAATCCGCGCCACCAATCTGGAACTGGCGGCTGAATATTTGCTGATGGCTGCGATGCTGATTGAAATCAAGTCGCGCATGCTGCTGCCGCCCAAAAAGCAAGCTGCAGGGCAGGAAGCCGAAGACCCGCGCGCCGAGCTGGTGCGCCGGTTGCTGGAATACGAGCAAATCAAGCTGGCCGCCCACAAGCTGAACGCCATGCCGCAGTTTGGTCGTGATTTTTTGCGGGCGCAGGTGTTTGTGGAGCAATCAGTTACCCCGCGCTTCCCGGATGTGCACGTGGTGGATTTGCAGGACGCCTGGCGAGATATCGTCAAACGAGCGCGGCTGGTGCAGCATCACGTTATATCCAGGGAAGAACTCTCGGTGCGTGAGCACATGAGCATCGTTTTGCGAAAGCTGCAAGGCCGCAAGTTTTTAGAGTTTGAAGACCTGTTTGAAGCCGCACGCGGCATGCCGGTGCTGGTGGTGACCTTTATTGCACTACTGGAATTGTCAAAAGAAGGACTGCTTGAAGTCACGCAGGCCGAAGCCTATGCGCCGATTTACGTGCGACTGTCCTACTCACCGGTTTAATACCGTTTTTTCACACTTTCCTTGCCTATGCAACACACATTTGATGTTTTGATTGTTGGTAGCGGCCTGGCCGGGCTGACGGCTGCGCTGCACCTGGCGCACACCCACCGCGTCGCGATTTTGACCAAGCGCGCCATGGCTGACGGCTCCAGCGGCTGGGCACAAGGCGGCATCGCCGCAGTGCTGGAAAAAGGCGACACCTTTGCCGCACATGTGGACGACACGCTGGTTGCCGGCGCTGGCCTGTGTGACGTGGCGGCCACCCGCCTAGTGGTGGAAAACGCACCCGACGCCATCGCTTGGCTACAAGCGATGGGCGTGCCGTTTTCGGAGGAAGACGGCGCACTGCACTTGACCCGCGAGGGCGGCCACAGCGCCCGCCGCATCGTGCATGTGACCGACGCCACCGGGGCCGCCGTGCAGCGCACGTTGATCGACAAGGTCAGGCATACGTCCAACATCACCCTGTTTGAACAGCATACGCTGGTGGACCTGATCACCAGCGACAAACTAAAAGGCAGTGAAGAACCGTCGCGCTGCCTGGGTCTGTATGCCCTGGACGAAGGCACCGGCGAGGTCGTCACTTTCAGCGCCCCACAGACCATTTTGGCCACTGGCGGCACGGGCAAGGTTTACCTCTACACCACCAACCCGGACACCGCCACCGGCGACGGCATTGCAGCCGCCTGGCGCGCCGGCTGCCGCGCTGCGAATATGGAATTCATCCAGTTCCACCCGACCTGCCTGTACCACCCGCATGCCAAGTCATTTTTAATCACCGAAGCGGTGCGTGGTGAAGGCGGGCACTTGCTGCTGTCCAGCGCCAAAGACAGCCCACGTTTCATGCCGCAGCACGACGCGCGCGCCGAGCTCGCTCCGCGTGACGTGGTGGCCCGCGCCATTGACTTCGAGATGAAAAAGCACGGTCTGGACTGTGTCTACCTGGACATTTCGCACCAGCCGCTGGCCTTCATTTTGGCGCACTTCCCCAACATCTACGCCCGCTGCCTGGAGCTGGGCATTGACATCAGCAAGCAGCCGATTCCCGTGGTGCCCGCCGCGCACTACACCTGCGGTGGTGTGCTGACGGACCTGGTTGGCCGCACCGACCTGCCCGGCCTGTATGCGATTGGCGAGACCGCCTGCACTGGCCTGCACGGCGCCAACCGGCTGGCCAGCAACTCACTGGTCGAATGCATGGTGTTCGCCGAGGCCACCGCCATCGACATCCAGCGCACCCCGCTCCCCGCCGCGCCTGCTCTCCCCGCCTGGGACACCAGCCGCGTCACCGACGCCGACGAGTCGGTGGTGATTTCCCACAACTGGGACGAGCTGCGCCGCTTCATGTGGAACTACGTCGGCATCGTGCGGACCAACAAACGGCTGGA
>JAYVPR010000486.1:0-3178 GCA_043757245.1 Polaromonas sp.
GTCAATAAAAGCCCCCACGCGCACGGGCTTGGCAGCCTTGCCGTCAATTGAGATCAACGCAACGCCTCCGCCAGATGGTTTGGCAATAATGCCGATCAAAGCGTAACGGGTGCTCGGTAAGGTCGCCACATTAGTTACAGTTACTGGTACTTGGCCACCCCCCAATGCGCGGGCAACCATGCTGGTTGTAACTGGGGTGAGTTTTGAAAGTACAGCCGGAACGTTTGGCGGCGCTTGTATGCCCCATTCCTTTAAACCCCAGTAAACTGCACTGGCGGCCGCCACCAGCGATAAGGCGAAAGTTGCGACTTTTGGTAACCAAGAGTTATGGGCATTGGTCAATAACATGATTGAATTATCATTGAAGCCATGGTTGAAAAATTTAAATTCGCACGGAGTTTTTTTCGTGGCCAACGCCTACATTCGGTAGCTCGCGGCTTCACTCTGATTGAGTTGATGGTGGTGCTCGTCATCATTGGCGTGCTTGCCGCGCTTATCGTGCCCAACGTGCTTGACCGTGCAGACGATGCCCGCTCTGCGGCTGCCAAGACAGACGTCAATAACTTGATGCAGGCCCTCAAACTCTACAAGCTTGACAACCAGCGTTACCCGACGGCTCCACAGGGACTACAAGCTTTGATCACCAAGCCTGGCGTTGGGCCTATACCCATTAATTGGAGGCCTTACGTCGACAAGCTGCCTGCAGACCCCTGGGGGCGGCCCTATCAATATCTGAACCCTGGCATCAAGGGTGAGATAGATGTCTTGTCCTTTGGTGCAGATGGGCAAGCGGGGGGCGAGGGTAAAAATGCGGACATTGGCAGTTGGCAGTAATCGGCGAGAACGGTGGGTTTTGCGGGCGCGGCTTCCCAGCCGTTTGGCTGGCTTTACGCTGTTAGAGCTGTTGGTGGTGATAGCCATCATGGCGGTGGCCACCGCGGGTGTTGGTTTGGCTCTTCGTGGCTCGTCTGCGACTCAACTCGAACGCGAGGCGCAGCGGCTTGCAGCCCTGCTGGAATCGGCGCGCGCTCAGTCGCGCATGAGCGCCACGACTGTAAGCTGGCGCGCTACGCCTGCCGGGTTTTCGTTTCAAGGGCTAACCGGTGCTGCGATGCCCGCCAATTGGCTAGGAGATGATGTTCGGGTAGATGTTGAAGCGCCAAACGTGGGCGTGGTCGTGTTGGGGCCTGAACCCATCATTCGGCCGCAACAAATTCGCTTGGTGTCGATTTCTGAGCCGGACCGCTTCGTGCGGGTTGCCACAGATGGGGTGCGGCCGTTTTCGGTTCAGCCCGCCGAAGCCGCCGCGCCATGAGTCGGCGCACCTTGCGGGCTTATGGCGTAGCGGTTTCGGCGGCCGGCTTCACGCTCATCGAAGTGCTGGTCGCGCTTGGTATTGTGGCCGTGGCATTGGCGGCGGGCGTGCGTGCAACAGCGGCATTAACCAGCAATGCAGAGCGCCAGACCAACCAGTTGCTGGCCCAGATATGTGCCGAGAACGCCTTGATCGCTGTTCGTTTGGCCAAGCAAATGCCTGCCGTGGGTGATAACGTCGTGACCTGTGACCAGGCGGGTCGCAGCCTGGTTGTCAAGCTCTCAGCTATGGCTACACCTAACCCGAATTTTTTACGGGTTGAGGCGCGGGTGCGTGATGGCGACATTGCGCTCTTGACGCTGTCCACTATCGTGGGGCGCTATTGACATGGCGAGATTGCCAAGTACCGCCGATACCCGTCGCATTGGACTGAAAAACCGCAGGGGTTGCCAGCAGTTGAACAATAGGTGTGCATCTAGCGGGTTCACATTGATTGAGCTGTTGGTGGCACTCGGGATCATGGCCGTGATGGCCGGGCTGAGCTGGCGCGGCCTGGACGGTATGACCAAGGCGCAGACCCAGGTTCAACAGCGCACAGACAGCGTTTTAACGCTGCAAGCTGGCTTGTTGCAGTGGTCGACAGACCTCGACGCGATGGCGCAGCTACCCCAAACGCCCACGCTGGATTGGGACGGGCGCGGTTTTCGAATTCTCAGGCGCAGCCTGGATACTGGCACCAGCGAGCTGGTGGTCGTGGCCTGGACCCGTCGGAACATCAACGGAATGGGACAATGGCTGCGCTGGCAATCGCCGCTGCTGCGCAGCCGCAGCGAGTTACAGGCGGCTTGGGCTCAAGCTGCGCAGTGGGCTCAAAATCCGGGTGAGGCCGATAAAAAATACGAGGTTCGTGTCAGCGCTTTGGAGCAGTGGCAAATTTTTTATTACCGGCGCGATGCCTGGACTAACCCCTTGTCTAGTGGCGGTGCAACAGCGCAGGCAGGCAACATCAACCCATCAGCACTGGCTGTATCTGATGTCAATTTGCCGGATGGCGTGCGCTTGGTGCTCACGCTGCCGCCGGGGGAAGGTATCAGCGGCACCTTGACCCGTGACTGGATCCGGCCCACCTTAGGGGGTGAAAAATCGTGAGCGCCACACCGCTCTTGCGCGCGTCGCAGCGCGGTGCGGCACTGTTAATGGCCATGCTCACGGTAACGCTGGTGGCCACGTTGGCCGCTAGCGCACTGTGGCAGCAGTGGCGCGGTATCGAGGTGGAATCTGCCGAACGATCCAGGCTGCAGGCATCGTGGGTACTGGTGGGCGCGCTGGACTGGGCTCGTTTAATTTTGCGTGAAGATGCCCGTTCCGGCTCGGTTGACCACCTGGGCGAACCCTGGGCTGTGGCGCTGGAGGAAGCGCGTTTGTCAAGTTTTCTGGCTGCGGATAAAACGACGACGGTGGATAAAGAAGATACCGTGCCGCAAGCATTTTTATCAGGGGTCATCACTGACCAGCAAGCCAGGTTAAACGTTTTTAACCTGGTTGACGGCGGTAAGTTGTCGGAGTTGTCCATGCGTGCTTTCGGCAAACTGTTTGAGCGGCTGGGTGTACCAGCCACAGAACTTAACTTGCTGGCTAACAATTTACGCCTTGCGCTCAGTGTCAATGCAACCGATGTTGCCAACGCTACTAAGGATGACCTCGCCAAACAGGCTCCGTTACTCCCGCAACAAGTCGATCAGCTGGTCTGGCTCGGGCTTTCGGAGCGCAGTCTTGAGGTGTTACGACCTTACATTACGCTTCTGCCGGTGCGCACGCCAGTCAACATCAACACGGCTAGCGCTACCGTTTTGTATGCCAGCA
>JAYVPR010000487.1:0-3176 GCA_043757245.1 Polaromonas sp.
GCATGCCGCGAATGCTTTGAAAATAAGGATGTGCGTCCCAATCCAGCTGGTTGGTGAACAGGCGCTGAACGTTGTGGTTGCCGTACTCGCCGGGTGGCAGGCTGATGGCGTGAATCACGATCAGGTCAATACGCACAGCTTCGGGCCTTGGTCCAAAGTTGGCTGATGCCAATGCTCTGGCGCAGCGATACCAGCCGTTATGCCAGAGTGAGCCCGCCGGTGCAGCTTCAGGCGGCGTCATTGGTGCTGTCCTGGCTGGCCTCTTGCGTGTCGCCGTCGGGCATGGCAATACCCAGGCGTGCGATGCGGTAACGGATCTGGCGCAGGCTCATGCCCAGTTTGCTGGCAGCTGCGGTGCGGTTGTAGCGGGTGTCGTGCAGCACCCGACACAAAATATCGCGCTCTTGCGCGTCCAGATAATCTTGCAGGTTATCTGGACGCGTAAGTGTTGAACGCGCTGCCGTGGTGTCTGTCGCGGTATTGATCGCAAAGGTTTGCGGTTTGGGCGCAGGAGGGGCGTCCAGAAGCAGCTCTCCGCCTTCGCAAAGTGCTACTGCACGGTGCAAAATGTTTTCAAGCTCACGCACGTTGCCATTGAACGCGTGTGTGCGCAGTTGCTCCAGTACGGGCTCGGGCATTCGCGGCACAGCAAAGCCGGACTCCCTGCATATCCTCGCCAGCAGCGTTTCGCACAGCTCAGGCAAATCCTCAAGCCGATCGCGCAAGGGCGGTATGCTGATCACAATCACGTTCAGGCGGTAATACAAATCCTGGCGAAAGTGCTTGGACGCGACTTCTTCGCCCAAGTCCTTGTGCGAGGCGCTGACAATACGCACGTCCACAGTGTCTTCCTGTGATGAGCCCAGCGGGCGAACCACGCGCTCCTGAATTGCCCGCAGCAACTTGGACTGCATGACAAACGGCAAGTCACCGATTTCGTCAAGAAACAGCGTTCCGCCCTGTGCCGCCTGAAAATAACCCACCCGGTCTTGCGCTGAGCCGGTGTAGGCGCCCTTGCGGGCCCCAAAAAATTCGGCTTCCAGCAGGTTTTCAGGGATAGCGCCACAATTAACTGCCACAAACGGGCCACTGGAGCGGTGGCTACAGTCATGCACAGCTCTGGCTACCAGTTCTTTGCCAGTGCCTGACTCGCCCTGTATCAAGACCGGTGCCATGCTGCCTGCCACCTTGACGATGCGCGATTTGACAGCCTGCATGCTTGCTGAATGCCCGACCAGATTTTCTAGCGCAGAAGGTGCGGACCCAAGCTTGCGTTTTGATGCAGGCGCACGCTTAGCAGCATCTGGCGCACTGCCAGTCAGTTCTTGGGATGATGCAGATAACATGGCTGACCTGGAGCCTTGTATCGCCGACACCACCACACTGCGAAACTGTTTCAGGTCGACGGGTTTGGTTAAATAGTCAAAAGCCCCGGCTTTCAAGGCTTCCACCGCGTTTTCAGCCGAGCCGTGCGCCGTGATCACCACGCAGCGTTCAGCCCGCTGCGCTTTGACCATCTCGCGCAGCAATTCCAGCCCCAGGCCGTCGGGCAGGCGCATGTCGGTGATGACAGCATCAAACTGGTGGCTTTCGAGCTGTTGGCGTGCCTGCGCCAGGTCGCCTGCTGCTTCAACCCGATAGCCTTCGCAGCAAGGTCAACTCATACAGCGTGCGCAAGTCAGGCTCGTCGTCGATGACTAGGATGTGTGCTGGCTGTGGGTGCGAGGTGCTGGAATTGTGGGGCATGGCTTTCAGGCAAACAGATCGTCAGGAAGGAGTAGCGCAGCGCGAGCAGGGCTGGCCGCCAGTTTGAAAATCACAAAAAATTCATTGCCTTCAACTCCTTTTAAGGGGCCTTGGCTCGTTCTTTGGTAGCCAATCAGCGCGCCATAGCGCTCGCAAAGCTCCCGGCAAATATACAGACCCAAGCCGCTAGAGCGGCTCTCAGAGGTAAAAAAAGGCTCGAATAAATGTGTTTGCACGGTTTTTTCAAGCGGCAAACCATCGCTCCAGACCGACAACCGGGCCTGACCGGTCGCAGACAGCTGGGTCGTCACTTGTATGGCGCGGCTGGACTTGCTAGCGTAGCGAAAGGCATTGTCAAGCAGGTTGATCATCAGGCGGCGCAAATGCTCAGGGTCAAAAATCACACAGGCCTCGCGCGCATTCAGTGCCACGTGGGTGCGGTCTCTGGCATCAGTCTGCTGCAGCCAGTCTGCGCTGACACGCGCTGCTGCGTCGTCCAGCATCAGGGTCATGCCGTGCTCGTCAGGACTTAACACCTGAACTCTTGAAATATTCAAAACATCGTCAACAATTTTGGCCAGACGCTGTGCATTTTGGCTAACTATTGCGGTGAGCTGCTTGTGCGCTGGGTTTTGCAGGTCTTCTTCAAGCAGGGCGTTGGCTTGCGAAATGGCGGCCAGCGGGTTTCTGATTTCATGTGCCACAGCGGCTGACATGCGGCCCATCGCGGCCATTTTTTCCACCCGCACGCGGGCTTCCATTTCACGCAAGTCTTCAAGAAACACCACGCACAAGGCTTCATCGGTATTGCCTTTCGCTGCTGCCAGCCGCGTACGCACGTGCAAGTGGCGTGCATGCTGTCCGGCGTGGTTCAAGGCCACATCAGCTTCCTGCGGCAGCTTGCGTACAAATGTCTCGCGCATGATTTCCACCAACGGCTGCCATGCCGCCTGTGTTGCCAATACAAAAGGCGCCATCCGCGTCATCTCGCTGGTCGCCAGCAAGCGGCGCGCTGCGGGGTTGGCGGACCGCACGATGCCATTCGCATCAATCACCAGCACACCATCGGTAAGTGTTTCAATCACAAGTTCATTGACCTGGGTTTGCATGCGCGCCACCAGCTGGCTGTTTTTGGCCAATTGCTCTTCACGCGCCAAACGCAAGGCCAGCTGGTTGGCCAGCAACGCTACGGCAAAAAAGCCTGAACCACTGAGTCCGGACTGCAAAAACCGCGAAGCGGACTCGCCGGTCAAATGCAGTGACGCCCACCATGCATCGGCCAGCAGCAGCAGTGTCACGCTGGCGGCTGTTCCGAGAGCCAGGGCAATGGGCCCGAGGATGGATGCCAGCAACACCGGCAGCGCAAACAGTGGGGTGTAATTTATGCCGCTGGACGGCAAAAAATTAAGCACTGAAAACACCACCACATC
>JAYVPR010000488.1:0-11748 GCA_043757245.1 Polaromonas sp.
CCATTTCCCTCAACGGCAAAGGCTGCTGGGCGCAAATGAGGGCTGTTTCGAGGACGCGTTTGGCATCCACCGTATTCATGATTTCAATTTTTTGGAGAAGTCGGGCAACAAACTGTGGGAAACACTCTTGAGCGAGTGGTACGAGAATTTCACAGCGGCGCGCATTTAAGATGCCGGGCCGTTTTACCTGTGGCCACTGTATTGCAAGAATTCAAGAATCTGTCTCTTCATTGTAGCTTAGGCCAAGTTCAAGCATGGCAGCTTGAATATCAGCTGAAACCGGCGATTTAAACCGCAGTGATTCGCCCGCTACTGGGTGCTCAAAAGCCAGCTCACAGGCATGCAAGGCTTGTCTGTGCAGCCCACCTGCAGGCATGCCGCCGTACAGTTCGTCAGCCAGCAATGGATGCCCAATGGCCGCCATATGGACACGAATCTGGTGGGTTCGCCCGGTATGCAGCTTGCACCGCACAAGGCAGTAATTGACTCCATTTTCAAGCAAAGTGATGGTCGTGCATGCGGTTTTACCCGGATTTTTAGCCAAATCAACCACCGCCATACGCAGCCGATTTTTCACATCGCGGCCGACTGAAAAATCGACTTGGCGCGTTTTTGCACCTTGCCATGTGTTGCGGGCCAGCGCAATGTATTGTCTTTTCACACTGCGGGCGGCGATCATCTGCACCAGTTGATCCATGGCTTGCCGGGTGCGCGCCACAACCATCAAGCCGCTGGTGTCTTTGTCAAGACGATGAACAATGCCTGCACGCGGCAACGTTGAAGCCTGGGCATCACGCGCCAACAAGCCGTTGAGCAGCGTACCGCTCCAGTTGCCGGGCGCCGGATGAACCACCAAGCCGGCCGGTTTGTTGATCACCAAAATATGGCTGTCTTCGTACACCACATCAAGCGTCATGGGCTCGGGTTTGAAGGCTTGGCTTTGAGGCGTCGGTTTTAGCTCAATGCTTAGGCGGTCGCCTGCCTTGACTTTGGCGGAGGATTTACTTTGGGTATGCCCGTTATGCGCAATAGCGCCAGCATCTATCAATTGCTGAAGATAACTTCGAGAAAACTCAGGCACGATTTGCACCAGGGCAAGATCCAGCCTATGCCCATGACTTTCGACGGGCACCACAGCCTGGCGCAATTCAAACCCCGCAGCATCGGTCAGAACATCCACGTCTTCTTGATCATCACCCTCAGTCGCACCGGGCGCGGCGGCGCTAGATATAATCAATTTTTGTTGTTTCAAGTCAGTCATTCGTAGAGGTCAATCGCCATGTCTTCCATCAAATTATCGGTTGCCCCCAGCGTATCACCTCTTGCCGCAGTCCTGTTGGGGTTTTGCTTCGCGCTGGCAGGATGCTCTAGCAAACCAATCGAGCAGACGGATGCATGGAGCCCCAACAAGATTTATTCTGAAGCCAAGGACGAATCCAATTCCGGCGCCTATGACAAAGCGGTTTCCCTGTTTGAAAAACTGGAAGGTCGCGCCGCTGGGACGCCGTTGGCCCAGCAGGCGCAACTTGAAAAGGCTTACGCGCAGTACAAAGGCGGCGAACAAGCCCAAGCCACAGCGACGCTGAACCGGTTCATCAAGCTGCACCCATCTAGCCCCGCCCTTGACTACGCCCTTTACCTCAAAGGCCTGGTTAACTTTAACGACAACCTTGGCTTGTTCGGGAACTTAATCCGACAGGACCTGGCAGAACGTGATCAAAAAGCAGCCAAGGAGTCTTTTGAATCGTTCAAGGAGCTGGTGACCCGCTTCCCGGATTCGCGCTACACCGCAGACGCCAGGTTGCGCATGGGCTACACCATTAATTCACTGGCACAGTCGGAAGTTCATGTGGCGCGCTACTACTACAGCCGTGGCGCCTATGTCGCCGCCATTAACCGCGCACAAACCGCCATTGCTGATTACCGCGATGTACCCGCACTTGAAGAAGCCACCTACATCGTCTACAAATCCTATGACGCACTGGGCATGACGCAACTGCGCGATGACACGAGAAGGGTCATTGAAAAAACCTACCCGCAGAGCGAATATTTAACCAAAGGCTTCAAGAAGGCAGACAGCCCTTGGTACAAACTTTGGTGAGCTGATTCACCATCTCGACACTTGACGTTAGCCGCTTCATGGGCGGCAAAGCCCTGAGCAGGCGCTTACCGTAGCCCATGCTGATCAGCCGGGTGTCACATACCACCAGAACACCTTGGTCGGTCTCGCGCCGTATCAGACGACCCGCACCCTGCTTGAGGGCAACAGCAGCCTCCGGCACAAAATAATCATTGAAGGCACTTCGTCCTTGGGCCTCAAGCGCTTTGGATCGTGCTTCAGCCATCGGGTCGTTGGGTGGCGGAAAAGGCAGCTTGTCAATGATCACCAGTTGCAGCGCGTCACCAGGCACATCAATACCTTCCCAGAACGAGGCTGAAGCCACCAGCACACAGCCCCGCTGGCCCGCTGCGTTGCCTTGACGAAAGCGCTCAATCAGCATTCTTTTGGGCATCGTACCCTGCACCAGCACGTCAAGCTCGCCAGAGTTCTCGAAAGTCAACGACAGGGCCTCGCCAATCACCCTCAGCGCCTTCAGTGTCGTTGTTAGCACCATCGTGCGACCACCCAGTTGCCGCGACCATGCCGCAGCAGACTCTGCTACCTTTAACGCGTGCGACGGATCAGCAGGTTTAGGAAAATCTTGCGGTACGTAGAGCGCGGCCTGCTCTGCATAATCAAAAGGACTACCAACACGCAAAATTTTGGCATCCTCCAGGCCACAGGGCTGAGTGAACCAGCTCAGTGTTTCATCATCGCCCAGGGTCGCGGATGTAAATATCCATGATTTTGCAGATTCGGGTGACGCCGTCAACATCTTGGTTTTGACAGCTTCGGCAATCGTCAAGGGAGATTCGACCAGCCGCAATTGCGCTGTGACATCGACCCAGCGCACACATCCAGGCTTGCAGGCACTTAAAAAGCTCTCGGCGCGATCGGCAAGCGCTCCTGAACGTTCGCGCAAGCGCACAAAGTCGGGAGCGATTTCGCTCACCGTGTCCAGTGCAATACAAGCATCAATGAGTGCCTTGGCGACACCCTGAAGGGCATACAACCAACTTTCGGGCTCCAGATTTTCCGGTGCTTGCCCAACCCACCTGAGTTTGCTACCTGCGTAAGCCTTGCCAGCAGACAACCTGAGTTCTAGGGCGGCGCGTTCACAATCGCCCACCACTTTTTGCCAATCTACCAAGCCGCGTGCCAATTGCAACCCGGCACCCAGTAAGTCCCGACAAAAATCAAGCAACTGCCCGGTTGTCAGGTTTTTACCCAAAAACTGAACACCTGTTTCATTGAGCTGATGCGCCTCATCAAAAATCGCAATGCGCACTGTCGGGAGCAACTCGGCCATGCCGGACTCGCGTACCGCCAGGTCAGCAAAGAAAAGATGGTGGTTGATGACCACAACATCAGCCGCCATGGCCTCGCGCCTGGCCAAATTCACATGGCAGCTGCGCAACTGCGGACATAGAGCGCCCAGGCAGTTCTCACGCGTGGAAGTCACCAGCGGAATCAACGGCGAACGCTCATCCAGACCGGGCAACTCAGCCAGATCACCGGTTTTCGTCGTTTGTGCCCATTGCTCAATTTTGGCAAGTGACCGCAAGGCACTGCGATCTACCACACTGCTGTCCTGCCGCGCAAGCATCACACGGTGCAGACAAACATAGCTGGCGCGCCCCTTCAGCAGAGCAGTACGAACAGACACGCCCAAAGCCTCGACCAAGCGCGGCAAATCTCGACCAAACAACTGGTCCTGCAAGGCCTTGGTGGCGGTAGACACCAGCACGCGCTCGCCACTCAACAATGCGGGGACGAGATAGGAATAGGTTTTACCAACACCCGTGCTGGCCTCAACCACCAGCGTTTCGGCGCTTTCAATCGCGTGCGCGACTGCCTGCGCCATCTCCAGCTGACCACTGCGTGCCACAAAATGATCAGCCGCACGGGACAACACGCCATCTGGCGCAAACGCCGTCTGAACTTCAAGCGCCAGATTCATCAGGCCGGCTCAGGGGGGTCAAGAGACAGTTCTAGCTGCGATATCTGGTCACGCAGGTGTAATCTGCGTTTTTTATGGCGCCTGAGTATCAGCTCGTCAACAGGTACGGCATGGGCCGCAATATCGACGAGTGCGTTCAGGTCGGCGTGTTCGATTTTGAGTTCGATCAGCCGCCTTTCGGGGGAATGTAGATTTAAGTCCAAGGTGTTTTTTAAGTAGCAGCCACTTGCTCTGATAATACGGGGTTATTCGAATAAATTGAGCTTCAGGAATTTCAAGTATTACAAGATGTCAAACGGCTATCGAATCACCGCTTCCACGGGCATCCACAAGGGTGACCGCGACTACCAGCAAGACCAGGTCAACCTGATCAGCCACCACCGGGTGCCTGGTTGCCTGCTCGGCATTGTGGCTGACGGCATGGGAGGGCGAAGCGGTGGGCGCAAGGCATCAGACCAGGTCATGATGACAGCCAAGCAGCTGTTCGAGCGTTACGCTCCTGAAACCGATGATGCGCCTAGCGTCCTCAAACAGATCGTTGAAGAAGCGCATACCGTCATCAAGCTGACCGCTATTTCGTCAGAGATGGAACCACACAGCACGCTGGCTGCTTTTTTGATCAACCCGGCGGGCGACTGCCATTGGGTACATACCGGCGATTCACGCATTTACCACTTTCACGGCAACAAGCTGTTGCGCCGCACAACCGATCATTCGTATGTTCAAACATTGGTTGACAAAGGCGAGATCACCGACGAAGAGGCCAACATTCACCCGCAATCGAACATTTTGATGGGCTGCCTGGGCACGGAAGAAGTTCCACCCATTTCGCAGCACTTCATTCCCCAACTGCAAACCGAGGACGTGCTGATCGCTTGCAGCGATGGCGTTTGGCACTACTTCAGCCCCAGCGAAATGGGCTCCGCGCTGTCGATGCTCTCCCCCCGTGAGGCCACCGAATTTCTGATTCAAAAGGCCCGGTCACGAGCGCATGGCGGTGGTGATAACCTCTCGCTGGTCATCGTCAAGCTTGAGCCTCTGGCTTAAATTCTCACTCTGATTACTGCGGCGCGGGCAAAGGCTGTGCCGGAGCTTTGGTCTGACTGGCTTTTTCCCGAGCGTACCGAGCCTGGCGTTCTTTGGCCTGCTCCAGGCGCTCGTTGTATTTTCTGAGTTCTTCGGCTGAGGCAGTCTGCTTGGCAGCGCGTCCAGCGATCTTGTCTTGATTGCTTTTGATACGGCCTGCCGCAGCATCCGATCTAGCCTTTTCCCCGGCTTGTAATACCTCTCGGCCAACATTTTTTTGCTTGTCGCGCGCCATCCGGTCTTCAAAGTCTTTGACGGCCTGCGCCCGTTTATCAGCTTCCTGCTGCAGCTTTTCGGATGATGACTTTTCCTCGATTTTTTGCAGTTGCTCTGCGGCTTTGGCTTTACGTGCCTCATCATTGAGCACGATTTCCTGGCGCCGCAAATCGGCCAGCGCATCGCGATGCCTGACTTTGATCTCATCGAGGCAATCATTGACCAAAAACCTTTTGTAGCAAGCGGTGTCTTCGAGCGCGAAAGCGGCATCCAGCCTGGAGCGATCGGCGCTGATGCGCAAGCGCTCGGCATCGCTGCTGAAATTGCTGCTAATTTGGGCCTTTACGCCAAGGCACGCCATCAACAGGGTTAAAACTAGCCATTTTTTCATGTCAGTGTCGTGTCCACGGTACGTCTGTCGAGTGCCAAAAACTCCGCCGACCGCATTTCATTCAGTCTGGAGACGGTACGGGGAAACTCATGCGCCAGCGGGCCTTCTGAGTACAACGCCTCAGGAGGTGTCTCTGCCGACATGATGAGTTTGACACGTCTGTCGTACAACACGTCGATCAGCCAAGTGAAGCGTCGGGCTTCCGAGGCCATCCGGGGCGGCATGGCAGGTACGTCGCTGAGCAAAACGGTGTGGAACTGCGTCGCAATTTCCAGGTAGTCGTTTTGCGAACGTGGCCCGCCGCAGAGGGTTTTGAAGTCAAACCACACCAACGCACCCGCCTTGCGGCGCGCCTGGATTTGGCGTGACTCGATTTGTAGCACCGGGTTGTCGTCTTGTGATTCAGCCAGACGGTTAAACGCCTCGGTCATCTCTGCATCAGCTTGAGCGCCTAGCGGCGTATGGTACAGATTGACCTGCTCTAGCGTACGCCTGCGGTAGTCAACGCCGTTGTCAACGCTCAGCACCTCCAGATGGGCATTCAACAACGCGATGGCCGGAAAAATGCGGTCGCGGTGCATGCCGCCGGGGTACAAGTCATCAGGTTTGAAATTCGACGTGGTGACAAAGCCCACACCGTTGTCAAACAGGGCAGAGAGCAGCCGATGCAGAATCATCGCGTCGGTGATGTCGGCTACATGGAACTCGTCAAAGCAAATCAGCTTGTAGCGTTTGGCAATTCGCTTGCCCAGCTCGTCCAGCGGGTTCACCGTACCCTGCAAATCGCGCAGCTCTCGGTGCACTTCACGCATGAACTCGTGAAAATGCAGACGCGTTTTACGCCGTAGCGGCACCGCGTTGTAAAAGCAGTCCATCAAAAAGCTTTTGCCGCGCCCTACCCCGCCGTACATGTAGACGCCGCGCGGCGTGTCAGGGTGATGAATCAGTTTTTTTAAGGCGTTAGAGCGCTGCTCTTTAAAAGCTGACCACGCGCTGGCACAGCGTTCCAGCGCGTCAACAGCACGCAGTTGGGCCGGGTCAGACTGGTAGCCTCTGGCCACCAGTTCAGCTTCATAGGCTTGTTTGACGTTCAAAAGATGAGTTCCGAAATGCTATATTTTTAATAGCTTGTCGCGTCCGAATTTATTGGGTTATAGGTCGATTTGATACTTAAAAATGACCTAGAAAGCATCAAAATCAAACCCGAACGCATCAAAAATTCAGTGTTCGCTTGTCAACAGCCAGCGCTGCCTCTTTGGTGGCTTCACTCAAGCTGGGGTGGGCATGACAAATACGCGCAATGTCTTCACTGCTGGCTCTGAACTCCATCGCCACCACACATTCGGCAATCAGCTCGCTAGCCATCGGGCCAACGATGTGTACGCCCAAAATTTCGTCAGTTACAGCATCAGCCAGCATTTTCACCATACCAGTGGTGTCGCCCAATGCCCGCGCGCGGCCATTGGCTAAAAACGGGAAGGTACCGGCCTTGTAAGCCCGACCAGCTGCTTTGAGCTGCTCTTCGGTTTGGCCCACCCAAGCGATCTCGGGGTTGGTGTAAATCACCCAGGGAACGGTGTTGAAGTTGACATGCCCGTGCTGGCCAGCAATTCGCTCGGCCACCGCAACGCCCTCTTCCTCGGCTTTGTGCGCCAGCATAGGGCCGCGCACCACATCGCCAACCGCCCAGACATTAGGCAAGTTGGTTTTGCAGTCGCCATCAACCACAATCGCACCGCGCTCATCGAGCGCAAGGCCAACTGCTTCGGGTGCAAGGCCAATGGTGTTGGCAACGCGGCCAATCGAGATGATGAGCTTGTCAACCACCAGAGTCTGCGTCGCACCTTTGGCATCGATATAGGCTATTGATACACCCGTTTTGCTGGTCTTGATCTCGCCGACTTTCACGCCCAGTTCAATCTTCAAACCCTGCTTGGTAAAAGCCTTGTGCGCTTCCTTGGCGATTTGCTGGTCAACCGCGCCAAGGAAGGTCGGCAAGCCTTCCAGCACTGTCACCTCAGCTCCCAAGCGCCGCCAGACAGAACCCATCTCCAGACCAATCACACCAGAGCCAATCAAGCCGAGCTTTTGAGGCACGTCCACCATGCGCAGCGCACCATCGTTCGACAAAATGGTTTCTTCGTCAAACGGCGTGCCGGGCAAAGTCCGGGCGTTCGAGCCGGTAGCCACAATGACGTGCTTGCCAGACATCACATCTTCAGTCGCGCCGGCGACCTTGATGTCGTACAAGCCGTCTTTGGCGGCCACAAACGACCCTCGACCGTGGAAAAACGTGACCTTGTTCTTTTTGAACAGGTAAAGCACGCCCTCATTGTTCTGCTTGACCACCGTGTCTTTGCGGCCAATCATTTTGGCCATGTCCAGGCTGAGGCCTTTGACCTCAATGCCGTGGTCAGCAAAATGATGACCCGCCTGCTCGTAATGCTCTGATGATTGCAGCAAAGCCTTGGAAGGGATGCAGCCCACATTGGTACACGTACCGCCCAGCGCCGGGCCGCCCTTGGCGTTTTTCCATTCGTCGATACAGGCTACGTTAAAGCCCAGTTGCGCTGCGCGGATGGCAGCAATGTAGCCGCCTGGGCCACCGCCGATGACGATGACGTCGAATTGTTTAGACATGCGTAGCTTTCTTAGATGTCAAACAACAAACGTGCCGGATCTTCCAGTGCTTCTTTCATCGCCACCAGGCCGAGTACCGCCTCACGGCCGTCAATGATGCGGTGGTCGTAGCTCATGGCAAAGTAGTTCATGGGGCGCACCACGACCACACCGTTTTCAACCACGGCCCGGTCTTTGGTGGCGTGTACACCGAGGATGGCCGACTGTGGCGGGTTGATGATGGGGGTCGACAACATGGAGCCAAAGGTACCGCCGTTGCTGATGGAGAACGTGCCGCCGGTCATTTCTTCAATGCCCAGTTTGCCGTCGCGTGCTTTCACGCCATATTCAGCAATCTTTTTCTCGATCTGGGCGAAGCTCATCTGGTCAGCATTGCGCAAAATAGGCACCACCAAGCCGCGCGGTGAGCCCACAGCAATGCCGATGTCAAAGTAACCGTGATAGATGATGTCGTTGCCGTCAACCGATGCGTTGAGCAGCGGAAATTTCTTCAGCGCATGCACTGCCGCTTTAACGAAAAAGCTCATGAAGCCGAGCTTGACGCCGTGTTCTTTTTCAAACTTTTCCTGCATGCGTTTGCGCATGTCCATGACGGGCGCCATGTTGACTTCGTTGAATGTGGTCAGGATGGCGTTGGTTGATTGCGATTGCAGCAGGCGCTCGGCAATGCGGGCGCGCAGGCGGCTCATGGGCACGCGCTGCTCTGGGCGATCACCCAGATCAGACATCCTCGAAGGCGCTGCAACTTGGGGCAACGCTGCGGCAGTAGCGGCCGCGGGCATGGTGCTAACAGCTGCTGGTTTAGGAGCGGAGGCAGCACCGAGTACATCACCCTTGGTCACGCGGCCATCTTTGCCCGTACCTGCAACAGAGCCAGCGGCCATGTTGTTGTCAGCCATCAGCTTGGCGGCGGCTGGCATGGCAACGCCTGCCATTGAACCGCCTGTCGCTGGCGCGGCTACAGCTGCAGTCGCTACAGCAGGTGCAGCAGCGGCGGCAACTGGTGCAGCAGCCCCAGCCTTGCCTTCGGTATCAATCCGCGCAATGACTTGTTCAGCAGCGACTGTGCCGCCATCAGCCACGACCAATTCAACCAGCACGCCAGCCGATGGGGCGGGTACTTCAAGCACGACTTTGTCGGTTTCGATTTCAATCAGGATTTCGTCGATGGCAATGGCGTCGCCGACTTTCTTTTTCCATTTCAGCAGGGTGGCCTCGGCCACGGACTCGGACAACTGGGGGACTTTGACTTCTACGATAGCCATGTTTTTCTTTCAGTATTTTTTGTATGTGATGCGGGTTTTCTGACAGCGTTACTTGGTCAGCACAAAGCCCTTGAGCTTGGCAAACGCGCCGTCAACCAGCACTTTTTGCTGTTCCTGGTGCAGGTGCGAATAACCCGCCGCAGGCGATGCCGATGCCGCGCGGCCCGAGTAACCGAGCTTCTGGCCCTCAGTCATGTTCTCGTGGATGTAATGCTGCACAAAAAACCAGGCGCCCTGGTTTTGCGGCTCGTCCTGACACCACACGAGGTCTGTCGCGTTGGGGTACTTTTTCAGCTCTGTTGAAAACGCTTTGTGCGGAAACGGGTAGAGCTGTTCAACGCGCAGCAGGACCACATCATCCATGCCTTTTTCTTCGCGCTTTCTGGCAAGGTCGTAATACACCTTGCCCGAGCAAGCCACGATGCGTTTGACTTTGTCTGCTTTCAAGTCCTTGTTCTCAGGAATCACCGTTTGAAAGCTGCCTTTGGTGAATTCGCTCAGCGGCGATGCTGCATCTTTGGCGCGTAGCAGTGACTTCGGCGTCATGATGATCAGCGGTTTGCGCAAATTGCGCACCATCTGGCGACGCAAAATGTGGAAAATTTGGCTGGCTGTTGTGGGCTGCACCACTTGCATGTTGGTGTCGGCTGACAGCTGCATGAAGCGCTCAAGCCGCGCAGACGAGTGCTCTGGCCCCTGGCCTTCATAGCCGTGCGGCAGCATCAGGGTGATACCGTTGACACGGCCCCATTTGACTTCCCCCGAAGCAATGAACTGGTCGATCACTACTTGCGCGCCATTGGCGAAATCGCCGAACTGCGCTTCCCAGATCACCAGCGTGTTCGGGTCATTGGATGCATAGCCGTATTCAAAAGCCAGCACGGCCTCTTCGCTCAAAATCGAGTCGATAACGACAAACGGTGCCTGGTTGTCAGTCACGTTTTGCAGCGGAATATAGGTTCCGGTGTCAAACTTTTCGCGGTTCTGATCGTGAATCACCGCATGGCGGTGGGTAAACGTGCCGCGCCCGCAGTCTTCACCTGACAAGCGCACCGGGTAGCCGCTGGCCACCAAAGATGCGAACGCCATGTGCTCACCCATGCCCCAGTCCACCGGGATCTCACCCCGACCCATCGCTGCGCGGTCGTCATAAACTTTTTTCACCAGATTGTGCGGCGTCACCGTGGCAGGAATCGTGGTGATACTTGAGGCCAGGCGCTTCCACTCTGACATGGGGATAGCGGTGTCGCCAGCGTCCGTCCACTTTTTGCCCAAGTAGGGTATCCAATCAACGGCGTATTTGCTTTTGAAGTTGGTCAGTACCGGATCGAACGTGCTCTTGCCCGCGTCGAGTGCGGCGCGTGTGGCTTTCACCATGTCGTCGCCCAGCGTGTCGCCCATGCCTTGGGCCTGCAGCTTGTCGGCGTACAGCTTGCGCGTGCCGGGGTGAATGGCAATTTTTTTGTACATCAGCGGCTGCGTCATGGCCGGCGTGTCTTGCTCGTTGTGACCGAGTTTTCTGAAACAAATGATGTCAACCACCACGTCTTTGTGAAACGCCAAGCGGAAATCCAGCGCCAGTTGCGTGGCCAGCACCACCGCCTCAGGGTCGTCACCGTTGACGTGCAACACCGGCGCATCAATCATTTTGACCACATCGGTGCAATACAGCGTTGAGCGGCTGTCGCGTGGGTCGCTGGTGGTAAAGCCGATCTGGTTGTTGATGACGATGTGTACCGTGCCGCCGGTGGAGTAACCACGGGTTTCAGCCAGCGCCAGCGTTTCCATCACCACGCCCTGGCCGGCAAAGGCCGCGTCGCCATGAACCAGCACGGGCAGCACTTGCAAACCTTTAGGGTCAGCGCGGCGATCCATGCGAGCACGCACTGAGCCTTCGACCACAGGGTTCACAATTTCGAGGTGTGATGGGTTAAACGCCAGCGTCAAATGCACCGGGCCGCCCGGCGTGGACACGTCCGAGCTGAAGCCCTGGGGCCCGATCTGGCGTCAATCCGTAGACTGCGGACCTAACGGGCCGGATTGCAGCATTCGACTGTGGCTGGCACGTCAACCCCCCCCGCCGCCGCAG
>JAYVPR010000489.1:0-3145 GCA_043757245.1 Polaromonas sp.
CCCTTGCGGTATTGCAGCACCACGTCATGCCACTTTTTGTAGGTGTCAGTGCCGGGCTTGCCCAGTTTGTCAGACACGCCGACAGTTTGCACCGAATAGCTGGGCTGTAGTTCCCAGGTCAGGTCATGCGTCGTTACAAAACCGCCCAGGCCGGGGTGAAACGGGCCGACATGGTAGTCCTCCAGGTACACCTCAATGAAGGTTTTCCAGTTGTAGTTGCATTCGTGCAGATGCACTTTGTCGAGCTGATAGCCGGTAAAGTCCAGGTCGTTGGCTACGCCCAATCCGCTCATCTCCCTGGCGATGTCGCGGCCCGTGTCTTCAAACACCAGGCCGTTCCAGGTGGTGGTTTTATAGCGGTTCAGGTTCAGACAGGGGTCAATTTCAAAGTGCGGCGCGCCTATCAGCTCGCCCGTTGTGTTGTAAGTCCAGCGGTGCAGCGGGCAGACAATATGGCTGCCTGTGTTGCCACGGCCTTGCAGCATGGTCGACTGGCGATGCCGGCAGACGTTGGAGATCAGCTCAATGCCCGATGCATTGCGCACCAGCGCACGGCCTTCGCCTTCGTGGGGCAGGGCGTAAAAGTCCCCCATGTTGGGCACGGCCAATTCATGGCCTAGGTAGCGCGGCCCTTTTGCAAACAGCTTTTGCTGCTCGCGCTGGTACAGGGCGGCATCAAAATAACTGGAGATCGGGAGCTGGCTGGTGGCCTGCAGCAGGCGAAGGCTTAAATCGGACATCGGTGCATGGCGGCGGGCAGCCGCTGGGAGGTGATTTTCAATTTTAGCCGCGCAACTGGCACGGAACAGCAAAATTCACCCTTTGAACCCCTAAAATCTAGCATTGACGCTTACCGACCATGGCCAAATCCACACCAACACCAACACCAGCCCCCGCCGTACCCGCCACCTATGAGGCTGCGCTGCAAGAGCTTGAAGGCCTGATCTCTAGCCTGGAGTCCGGCCAGCTGCCGCTGGACCAGCTGCTGGCCGGCTACCAGCGTGGCGCGCAGTTGCTGGCTTTTTGCAAAAACAAGTTGGAAGCGGTCGAAAGCCAGATCAAGGTGCTGGAAGGCACTGAGCTCAAGCCTTGGCCTTGATGAACACACTCTAAAAACTGAACTTGACCGAAATAAGCGTGACCGAAACAATTCCTGAATTCCGGCTGGCCGACTGGAGCGGCTTGCAACTGACCCGTGTCGAGCACGCCTTGAGCCGCTGGGTGGCTTGCCCCGTGAGCCAGCCCGCGCCTGCCGGGCTCGGCGATGCCATGCGTTACGCCGTGCTGGACGGCGGCAAACGCCTGCGCCCATTGCTGGTGCTGGCGGCTTGTGAGGCCGTCCATGGCAGCCCACAAGCTGCACTGCGCGCCGCTTGCGCGGTGGAACTGATTCATGCGTATTCACTGGTACACGACGACATGCCCTGCATGGACAACGACGTGCTGCGCCGCGGCAAGCCGACGGTACATGTCAAGTTTGGCCAGGCTCAGGCGCTGCTGGCAGGCGATGCCTTGCAAGCGCTGGCGTTCGAGCTTTTAACCCCTGATGACGAGACACTTGCCGCCGCTACGCAAGCGCGCCTGTGCCACATGCTGGCACGCGCTGCAGGCGGTCAAGGCATGGCGGGCGGCCAAGCGATTGACCTGGCCAGTGTCGGTTTGCCATTAACGTCTGAGCAATTGCATGAGATGCACCGCCTGAAAACAGGCGCATTGCTGCAGGCCAGTGTGCTGATGGGAGCCTGCTGCGGCACTGCATCTCCTAAAGTCATGAATGCCTTGAGTGACTATGGGGCAGCGGTTGGCCTGGCGTTTCAGGTGGTGGACGATATTTTGGACGTCACCGCCGATTCAGTCACGCTAGGTAAAACAGCGGGCAAGGACGCGGCGCAGGACAAACCGACATTCGTCTCGCTGATGGGTCTGGCGGCTTCAAAAGAATATGCCCAACAATTGCTGGCGCGGGCGCTGGCCAGCCTGCAGACGATAGACGCACTGCAGAGCGATGGCCTGCATCGTACCCGGGCCTTGCATGCGCTGGCTGATATGCTGGTCAACCGGCAGCATTAAACACGCAGAGCTGACTTCAACACACACCACGATGACTCCTTTGCTCGACACCATTCACAGCCCGGCAGACCTGCGCAAATTGTCCAGAGCCCAGCTCAAGCCGTTGGCCGACGAGCTGCGCGCTTATTTGTTGGACACAGTGTCTAAAACCGGCGGGCACTTGAGCTCTAACCTTGGCACGGTGGAGCTTACTGTCGCGCTGCATTACGTGTTCAACACCCCTGAAGACCGCCTCGTGTGGGACGTGGGCCATCAAACCTACCCGCACAAAATTTTGACCGGACGGCGCGAGCGCATGGACAGCCTGCGTCAACTTGGCGGGTTGTCGGGTTTCCCGCGCCGGGAGGAAAGCCCTTACGACACCTTTGGTACGGCGCACTCGTCGACCTCCATTTCAGCGGCGCTGGGCATGGCATTGGCAGCCAAACAAAAAGGTGAGGATCGCTATTCAGTGGCCATCATTGGCGATGGCGCCATGAGCGCCGGTATGGCGTTTGAGGCACTTAACAACGCTGGCGTACACGACAACTGCAAGATGCTGGTGGTGCTGAACGACAACGACATGAGCATCAGCCCACCCGTAGGCGCATTGAATCGCTACCTGGCTCAATTGATGAGTGGGCGTTTTTATGCATCCGCCAAGCACGTGGGTAAACAGGTGCTGAGCGTGGCACCACCGCTGCTTGAGCTGGCCAAGCGCTTTGAAGCGCACGCCAAAGGCATGGTGGTACCGGCCACGCTGTTTGAAAATTTTGGCTTCAACTACATCGGGCCGATTGATGGCCATGACCTAGAGTCGCTCATCCCAACGCTGGAGAACATCAAGCAGTTGATGCTCAACGGCGAAGGCCCGCAGTTTTTGCATGTGGTCACCAAAAAAGGCCAAGGCTACAAGCTGGCTGAAGCCGACCCGGTTGCCTACCATGGCCCCGGTAAATTTGACCCGGCCATGGGCTTGCAAAAAGCTGCTGTGCCCACCAAACAAACCTTCACGCAAGTCTTTGGCAGCTGGCTGTGCGACATGGCCGAGCACGACAAGCGTCTGGTCGGCATCACGCCTGCCATGCGCGAAGGC
>JAYVPR010000490.1:0-3143 GCA_043757245.1 Polaromonas sp.
TTTCCAGATCGATACGACATTAGGCGCGAAGCCGCAGACAGTGCTATAGCACGGCAAGGCGAAGCAACAACATGTCGGATTGATATGGAAATGGAATCAGACATTCAATGGGAGCACTTTCAGGTGAACGTCGGCGCGCCCAACCTGTCGCAGGAAATCGAGCGCGTGTTGACCGAGAACGAACTGTTGATCACCCAGTGGGCGCCCATTCACCTGGCCAAGGTGTTGCGCGACTGGTTCTGGAAAGACGATGTGAAACAGGTCAGCGCGCTGAACGTGTGGCAGCAGAGTTGCCAGCAGCTTTACCTGCCGCGCATCAAGGACGACACGGCTTTCCAGAACACCATGGCGATGGGGACGGAGAGCAAGGATTTTTTTGGCTTTGCGCAGGGCAAGGACGATGAGCGTTATGTCGGCTTCAGCTTTGACCAGCGGACATCATTGATTCTTGATGCATATCTTTTGCTGATCGAACCAGCCACGGCAGCCGCATATGCCGAGTTGCAACGCGTGGCCGAAGATGCCGCCCGGCCAAAACCAGCGGTATCGGCAGGCTACGGCCTTGGCGAACCGACAGCCCTGGCGCGCGCTGAAGCGCCTGGCCAGCCGGACGGTGCAGCTTTTAGGGATGTCGCAACGCCGTCCATCAAGAAGCGGTTTTACGGAAGCATCGAACTGGACCCGATTCAGGCTAAAAAACAGTTTGCCGACCTGGTGGATGAGGTGGTGCTGCAGTTCACGTCGCGACCTGGCATCAAAGTCAGAATTGCGATTGAAATTGACGCCGAAACTGCAACCGGTTTCGACGACAACATTCAACGATCGGTAAAAGAAAACTGCAAAGTTCTGCGCTTCAAAAACGCCGAGTTTGAAAATCCGCAGGAATGATTATTCGGCCTTGTGAAGTCTGAATTCCTTTATCCGTTCGCCCTGAGCTTGGTCGAAGGGCTTCCCTGTGCTAGCCAGGCTTCGACAGGCTCAGCCCGAACGGAAACTCAATACGTCATCTGGCCGGAGCAATAGGCCGCAGCTACAACCTGACGAATCGACGCACGCGTAGTCGTAGCAAACGCCTGCGCAGCCATTCGATTTCTGATGCTGTCAATTGCCTCAGTTCGTTCAAACGCTCAGGCGATGGTGCCAGTTTGGCGGAATTCGGCTTGCCGTGCCATCCGAGAAAAACCATCTGCATCTTTACCAGTCGGCAGGCCCAAGTTTTTCAGCCACCTTCAGGCCAAGCCGTCCCACAGCAGTTTGCAACCCGTTAAAAACATGCCGCCATACAGCAGTCGGTAAAACAAAACCGGGCTAACGCGCCTCGCGATCCGCACGCCAACCCACACGCCAATCGGCGCGATCGGCAGCAACACCAGTGACGTGCTCATGTTGCGCATGTCCAGCAGACCCAGCCACGCATAGGGGATCCATTTGGACAAATTGATCACGAAAAATAAAAACGCCAGGGTAGCGGTGAATTTAAGGGGCGACAGCCGCAATGGAATCACGTAAGCGCTGATGGGCGGGCCGCCTGCATGGGCAATAAAACTGGTAAAGCCCGATGTGATGGTCAGCAATGCGCCCAGCCACCGGGGTGGCGGTGGGCTGTCAGGCTTAGGTGGAAAAAGCAGGCGCTGCGCAAGAAATAGCAAAGTGAATGCACCCACCATAGCGGCCACGACTTTGGCATCCAGCAGCTTGAAGAGCAGCGCACCCAGCAACGTGCCCATCAAAGCAAATGGCACTAAAAACTTCAGCAGCGTTTTGTCAAAGTCCTTGCGGAAAACCGCAACGCCCAGCAAGTCCATCAACAGCAGCACTGGCATCAATACGGCGGCTGCCTGCGGCACGGTGATGCTAAGCGCCATGATGGGGACAGCCAGCGAGCCAAAGCCTGCGCCAAAACCGCTTTTGCTGATACCCAACAACAGCACAGCAGGAACAGCGACCGCGTAAAAAAACGGGTCGGTGATGAGGGGGAAGTTCAATGCCTGATTCAGATCATCGGTCAGAGCACGGTACAAGCCTGCTCAAACGCCAGACGCGGGTTGCGGTCAAACAGCTTGCTGTCGTCGCCGTAACCGATGTTGATTAAAAAGTTGGCGGTGAAGCGGCCATCCGCAAAAAACTCGGCATTGACTTTGGCCAGATCCACGCCACTCATCGGGCCGCAATCCAGCCCGACAGCCCGCGCTGCCATCATGAAATAAGCACCACCCAACGTGCCGTTTCGGGTAGCCGTGCCCTGAGCCAGCGGCACGTTGCCTGCAAACATCTCTTTGGCACCCGCCACATGCCAGATTTGCGGCATGTGCTCAAAAAATTGCGTGTCAGTCGCCACGATGACGGTGATCGGCGCGACTTTTGTTTTCTCAACGTTTCCAGGCGACAGTGCAGGGATCAGCCGTGCGCGCGATTCCGGGCTGTTCAAAAAAACATAGCGCGTGGGCTGTGTGTTCATCGACGTTGCACCCATTTTGGCGATGCCATATACCTCTTGCAGCAGCGCCATGGGCACGGCTTTGTCGATGAAGCCATTGGCAGTACGGGCCTTGAAAAACAACTGGTCAAGGCTGGCTTGGTCGATTTTGGTGTGAATGGTCACGGTTAGGCTTTCTGTATAGAAAAAATAGAGGGGTTATTCAGCCTTGATATCGGCATCACGAATCAGTTTAGTCCAGCGGTCTACGTCGCGCTGTACCAGCGCCCGCGTTTGTTCGGGGTTCAGGCTCATGGGCTTGCCACCCGCTTTGCGAAAAGTGTCAATCACATCGGGCGCAGCGATCACGCGGGCCAGCTCCGCACGCAGGCGCGTCACTGCATCAGGCGGCGTTTTGCTGGGTGCGAAATAACCAAACCATGACTCCAGCTCCAGCGCCGCAGCGCCTGTTTCGGCAATCGTTGGCACGTCAGGGTGCATGGTGTTGCGCGCATTGCCAGACGTGGCCAGTGCCTTGACGGTGCCTGCATCCACCTGCACGCGTGCGGTGGGTGCGAGGTCAAAAAACAAATCAACCCGCCCGCCCAGCAAGTCCAGGTAAGGGAGGTGGAATTAGCAAATGTACCGTTTTGGATGGTACTGGCGGGATGCAGTGCTAGGCGCTTGGAGTGCCGTGTGGCTGGCCACACAAGCGACAAGTAACGAC
>JAYVPR010000491.1:0-3136 GCA_043757245.1 Polaromonas sp.
TGCGCGCATTAAAACCTTAAAATCACGCCTTGGCTCATCAGCCCCATTGCTCCCACTTACCGTCTAAAAATACCCCATGAACGCCCCTGTGGATGTTTCCTTTTTTACCCGCGCCGCCAAGCCGCTAACCAGTTATCGCAAGTACTGGGCGGCTCGCTTTGGTACGGCCAAGTTCTTGCCTACCAGCCGGGCGGAAATGGACGCACTGGGTTGGGACAGTTGCGACATTGTCATCGTTACCGGCGATGCGTATGTGGATCACCCGAGCTTTGGTATGGCCGTGATTGGCCGCATGCTGGAGGCGCAAGGGTTCAGAGTCGGTATCATCGCGCAGCCCGACTGGCAAAGTGCCGAGCTCTTTAAGGTGCTGGGCAAGCCGAATCTGTTTTGGGGCATTACGGCAGGCAACATGGACAGCATGATCAACCGTTACACGGCTGATCACAAAATTCGTTCTGACGATGCCTACACCCCTGGCGACATAGGCGGCAAGCGGCCGGACCGTGCTGCGCTGGTGTATTGCCAGCGCGCCCGGGAAGCCTTTAAAGAAGTGCCGATCATTCTGGGTGGCATTGAGGGCAGCTTGCGCCGTATTGCGCACTATGACTACTGGTCCGACAAAGTCCGTCGATCGGTCGTGGTGGATGCCAAATGTGATTTGCTGTTGTACGGCAACGCAGAGCGCGCGATTGTAGAAATTGCGCACCGCCTGGCCACCAAAGAAACCGTGGCAACGATGACCGACATTCGCGGTACGGCGTTTATCCGTCGGGCCGGCGACGAAGCATCGCAAGGCTGGTTTGAAATTGACTCAACCAGCGTTGACGCGCCGGGCCGGGTTGAGGCGCACGTCAATCCATACATGATGATCTCGGACGTGGCGAAAGAGCAGGGCGCGACCTGCGCACGGGAGGACGAAGCTGAAGCGGTTGCCAAGAAGGCTTCGACCCCAGGCCAAGCTCAGGACAAGCAAGGTTTAGTCCGAACGGACATGGGTGCCAGTATCAAACCTTTGACCTTCGTAGCGAACCCGGCGTTGCCGTCCACTTTGCATACCGTGCAAGGCAAGATCAAAGTCCCGCCGCGTGACCGTTCCGTCATTCGCCTGCCGTCGTACGAGCAGGTCAAAAGCGACGCCGTTCTGTACGCCCACGCCAATCGCGTACTGCACCTGGAAACGAATCCTGGTAATGCACGTGCGCTGGTGCAGGCGCATGGCGAGGGCGTCACAGCCCGTGACGTATGGATCACACCGCCGCCGATTCCGCTGACCACGGCCGAGATGGATTACGTCTTCGACTTGCCCTACGCACGCAGCCCGCACCCAAGCTATGCAGACGAAAACGGCAGCCACGACCACAGCACCAAAATCCCCGCCTGGGAGATGATTCGATTTTCAGTGAACATCATGCGCGGCTGCTTTGGTGGCTGTACGTTTTGCTCCATCACCGAGCACGAGGGCCGCATCATTCAAAGCCGGTCTGAGGATTCGGTGATTCGTGAAATTGAAGCGATACGAGACACCGTCAAAGGCTTTACCGGGGCGATATCTGACCTTGGCGGCCCGACTGCCAACATGTACCGAATTGGCTGCAAAAGTCCGGAAATTGAAGCCGCGTGCCGTAAACCAAGCTGCGTGTATCCCGGCATTTGTTCGAACCTGAACACCGACCACAACCCGCTGATCAAAATGTACCGTCGCGCGCGTTCGCTCAAAGGTGTTAAGAAAATTCTGATCAGCTCTGGCCTGCGCTATGACCTGGCGGTGCAAAGCCCTGAGTACGTCAAAGAACTCGTCACGCACCACGTTGGCGGCTACCTCAAAATTGCGCCCGAGCATACCGAGCAAGGCCCTTTGACAAAGATGATGAAGCCGGGCATCGGCAGCTATGACAAGTTCAAACAGCTGTTTGAAAAGTACAGCCTTGAAGCCGGTAAAAAGCAGTTTTTGATTCCCTACTTCATCGCCGCCCATCCGGGTACCAGCGACGAAGACATGATGCATTTGGCCCAGTGGCTGAAGAAAAGTGGTTTTCGTGCTGATCAGGTGCAAACCTTTTACCCATCACCCATGGCCACCGCCACGGCGATGTACCACACGAATAAAAACCCGCTTCGCAAAGTCACCCGCGACAGCGAGACGGTAGATATCGTGCGCGGCGAAAAACGCCGCCGCTTGCACAAAGCCTTCTTGCGTTACCACGACCCCAATAACTGGCCGCTCTTGCGCGAGGCTTTAAAGACCATGGGGCGCGCTGATCTGATTGGCAACGGCAAGCACCATTTGATACCGACGTTTCAGCCGCTGACGGATGGAACTTACCAAAGCGCGCGACGCAAAAACTCGACATCCGTTTCAAAAACCTCGGTTACGGCGTCACCCGTCAAGGGGCGTATTTTGACCCAGCACACGGGTCTGCCGCCACGTGATGACGGATCGGCCAAGCCTGTAGCCAGCCGCACGGTAAGAAAAACGCGCTAACCTACGCTGGTCGTTTGTGCGTGCTGGGCCTAGGCGCAGCCTTTACTTGGCTGCACCTGCTGGCGCAACACCCGTTGGCGCCGATATCCCCAGGCGTTTTGATACTGACTGCTCCAGTGCCCCCACTTTTGGATCTACGGCACCGCGCGTGTCAGCAAGCACTTTTTCAAGTAATACTTTTTGCATGTCACCGCTGAGCTGTTGGTATTTGCTGATGGCGGGTGACTCAAGAAATGCCGCAATCTGTTTGAGTTCTTCTTCTGTGAATTTTTCTTCAAGAAAAGGGCCGACCGTGGTGGGTGCCAGCTTGACGGCACGGCTGGCGACCAGTGGCACAGTTTCGTCGAGGTATTTTTTGACATCTGCCTGAATATCTTTAGCTACCGCATCGCGCTTGTCTGCTGCCACGCGCTCTGGCAAGGCCGCGCCAGCGCGCTCCATCAAGGCCACCGCAGGGCGTTCAGCCATCGCTCGGCCCATGCCCTCAATGGCAGGTTGCTGGACTTTAAGAATACGGGCTACGAACGCTTTTTTAGCCGGTGTGGACTGTGCATGCACAGTCATAACAGGCGACACGAGAAACAGGGCAATCACGAGTGTTTTATTCATCAGCTGATCTTAAACGCGCACGTTTCCTATTGCTCCGGCCCGATG
>JAYVPR010000492.1:0-3128 GCA_043757245.1 Polaromonas sp.
TCCCGCCAAAAAAGCTGCGGCCAAGCCAGCAGCCAAAAAGGTGCCTGCTAAAAAGCGTACCCCGAACGCCGCGTTCATGAAGGCATTGACCTTGAGCAAAGAACTCGCCGCAGTTCTGGGCGACAAGCCACTGCCGCGCACTGAGATCGTCAGCAAACTGTGGGTCTACATCAAGGCCAACAAACTGCAAGACAGCATCAACAAGCGCATGATCAACGCTGACGCCAAGCTCAAAGCCGTTTTCGGCAAAGCGCAAGTGTCGATGTTCGAGATGGCTGGCCTGATTGGCAAGCACGTCAAGTAATCTGCCCTCGGGTAGAAATTAAAAAGCCGGTGCAAGCCGGCTTTTTTTATGCTTTTCAGGTATGTTTTAGGTCTATGACCCAATGAATACGGGTGCAAGCAGCTATGTATTTAATAGTCCTCTTGCAAAAATAAAAGCGCATTTGAGTACTATCCCGATCACGCACCATAATTCAAACAGCAAGCTAAAAAATTCCCTCTTACCTACGCCGCATGACAGTCAACGCATCATCCTCACTACACGGCATCAAAGACAACCATTCACGGGGCAAAGTCGCTGACTACCTGGCCGCCAAGCTGGCTGATGGCAGCCGCCTGTCCGTCGTGTCAGCCTACTTCACCATTTATGCGTATGAGGCTTTGAGCAAAAAACTTGATGGCATTGAATCGCTGCGTTTTTTGTTTGGCGAACCGCGATTCATTCAATCACTCGACCCTGACAAGACCGATAAAAAGGCCTTCAAGATTGAAGACGAAGGCTTAGAGCTTGCCAACCGCTTGCAGCAAAAAGAAGTGGCTCGCCGCTGTGCTGAATGGATTGCCAGCAAGGTAGAGATTCGGTCTATCCGCGAGAGCAATCTGCTGCACGCCAAGCTTTACCACATTGATGACGGTAAGCGTGAACATGCCCTGATGGGTAGTTCAAACTTCACGCGCCGTGGGCTGGGGTTGTCAAATACGCCCAATATTGAATTGAACATGGTGGTTGACAGTGACCGTGACCGAACCGACCTGAAAGTCTGGTTTGACGAGCTTTGGGCTGATGCCACGCTGGTTGAGGACGTAAAAGCCAAGGTGCTGGAATATCTGGCGCAACTCTACGTAGACCACTCCCCCGAGTTCATTTACTTCAAAACCCTGTTCCATGTGTTTGAAAAGTTCTTGACCGGGCAAGAAGAGACCGCCAACTTTTTTGAAAATACCAGCATCACAAAATCTGAAATCTGGAAGACGCTGTTTGACTTTCAAAAAGACGGCGTCAAAGGCGCTGTACAAAAAATAAACCTCCACAACGGCTGCATTTTGGCCGACAGCGTTGGCTTGGGTAAAACCTATTCGGCACTGGCTGTTATTAAATACTTTGAGCTGCGCAACCACCGCGTACTGGTGCTGTGCCCCAAAAAGTTGCGCGAAAACTGGACGGTCTACCTGGGTAGCAACATCACCGAGCTGAACCCCTTTGTACGCGACAAATTCAGCTACATGGTTTTGTCACACACCGACTTGTCACGTGAAAGCGGCATGGCGGGCGACGTTAATCTGGCAGCTATCAACTGGGGTAACTTTGACCTGGTTGTGATTGACGAATCCCACAACTTTCGCAACAACGTCAAAGGCAAAACGGGCGAAGACGGCAACACCATCAAAAAAAGCCGATATGAACGCCTGATGCAAGACATCATTCAGTCTGGCGTTAAGACCAAGGTCATGCTGCTGTCAGCCACCCCGGTTAACAACGACCTGAAAGACCTGCGCAACCAGCTTTACCTGGTGTCTGAAGGGCAAGACCACGCCTTTGTGCAAAACACGGGTATTGCCAGCATCAAGCAAACGCTGGACACCGCCCAAAAGACTTTTAGCGAATGGGCCAAACTGGGTGGCGAGCGTCACGCCAAAGAATTGCTTGACAAGCTGCCTGCGGGCTTTTTTACCCTGCTTGACGAGCTGACGATTGCCCGGTCACGCAAGCATATTCAAAAATACTATCAATCGTCCATGGCGCAAATTGGGCACTTCCCCCAGCGACGCAAGCCGATTTCTGTTTACGCGGATATTGACAATAAAAATCGCTTCCCCACCTATGACACTTTAAATATTGAGATTGAGAACTACAAACTTTCCATCTTCAAACCTTTTACCTACGTGCACGACGAGTTCAAGCCTTTGTACGCAACAGATGCAGTAGTTAGTAATTTCAGCCAAGAAAGCCGTGAAAAATACCTTATCGGCATGATGAAGGTCAATTTTTTGAAGCGCCTCGAAAGCTCAGTTCGTTCGTTTGCCATCACCATGGGTAGAACAGTATCCAAAATTGAAGACCTTGAGCAGCGACTGCAAGGCTACAAAAAGCTACGCGATGGCGCGCCTGAAGACCTGCCCACAGCGCTTTATTTAGTTGATACGGATGAAGATGATGACCTGAGAGACGCTTTTGAAGTAGGCAGCCGCGGCTACAAGCTTGAACACATGCGTGTTGACGACTGGCTCAAAGAACTACGAGCCGACAAAAAACAGCTAGCAAGGCTGGCTCGCGACGCTAATGACGTAACGCCTGAGCGCGACGCCAAGCTCGACGCGCTAAAAGCTCTCATTAAAAACAAAGTCACCCACCCCACCACCAACAACCAGGGCGAAGCCAACCGCAAAATCATTGTGTTTTGCGCCTTTGCAGACACCGCTGCCTACCTGTATGAGCAGCTTGAAAGCTGGGCCACCACCGCGCTTAAAGTCAACATTGCCCTCGTATCAGGCGGTGCACGGCCCAACCGCAGTAGCTTTGGCCATGCAGACTTCAACCAGATACTGACCAACTTTGCGCCCCGTGCCAAGCAACGCAGCAAAATGCCCAGCATGCCGCAGGCCGGTGAGATTGATATTTTGATAGCCACTGACTGCATCAGCGAAGGGCAAAACCTGCAAGACTGTGACCTGCTGGTGAACTACGACATTCACTGGAACCCCGTGCGCATCATTCAGCGCTTTGGCCGTATTGACCGCATTGGTAGTTTGAACAGCAGCATTCAACTGGTTAACTTTTGGCCCACGCCAGACTTGAACAAATACATCAACCTCAAAAACCGGGTTGAGGCCCGCATGGCGCTGGT
>JAYVPR010000493.1:0-3116 GCA_043757245.1 Polaromonas sp.
GATTGAGAAAAATGGCTCAAAATTTGGCGCAGCGCAAACAAAAATATAGGTGCCACGCCAACGTCACATTAAAACTTGATTTGATCCGCGTTTCCCTAACGATTGTTTCACCTGTTGTTTTACCGTTTGAATTGCACCATGCCCCTACCCAAAGCACCGAGTCAGCAACCCAGCAAAAAGCCACCTTCCAAAGTGAATGCCAAAGTTGACACCAAAGCCAACAACGAGTTGGCCATCAAAGGCATCTTGTGCATTTTGATTGGACTGGGTGTGGTGGTGTCGCCCTACTTCATCACCTCGCCCGGCATGCAAGGCATTGTGGCCGGCTCAGCCGCGGTTGGCTGGTTTGCACTGGTGCTGGGGTTGGCGTTTGTGGGCTTGTATGCCAGGCGGCGCTTTGGTTAAAAATCACACCTATTGGGTTTGGTCCACATACCGCGCCAACTCTAAGACATAAAAGCAGAACTGATTTGCTATAAATTTAGTAGCATATTATGCCCATAAAAATGGGCTTACAGGTCGATTAGATGCTTAATACAGCCTCTTTTTCGGTCTTTTTGGTTAGATTCAGCCGTTCGGCTGATACATACTGCTCGCGGTACATCTCAAAGGGCATGCTGTCCTGGGCTTCGATCTTTTTTTGCTCGGCGATGGATTGTTCGCTGAGGCGTATGAAGTGTGTACGTTGCTCGCTTGAAAACGGCAGCGCCTGAAATACGGCTTTGGTTTTTTCAGACTGGGCGCGTACAAACCTGACGAATGAGTTGTCATGGTCTTTGGCCATCGCGGCCAAAACTCTAGCTGATGGCAAGGTGCTGGCATCGTTCAAACCGACTGTCGCAGCAGCCAAAGCAGCACTGTGGTCTGATGTACTGTGGGCTGCATCCAGCGCGGCGGCTATTGGCGCACATTGGGCGACGATGTCGTGGCCCCAGTCAGTCAACCTGACTTGCCTGCCGCCACGCTCCAGCAACAGGCCAGGCTCACGGCCACGCGCTGCGGTACGGTGCTGGTTGCGTGCCAGGGCGGCAATTTCTTCAGGACTGTCAGGCGGGCTGGCGCTCGTCAAACAGTGCAACAAAAACACATTCAAAAAGCGCATGGTTTGCGTGGTGATGCCCACTGACTCGAAGGGGTCCAGATCCATCAGGCGCACTTCGATGTACTCAACGCCACGTTCGCGCAGCGCGTGCAGGGGCCGCTCCCCCGGGAAAATGACGCGCTTCGGCCGAATGGTGCCGTAAAACTCGTTTTCAATTTGTAGCAAGGTCGTGCCAAGCTGGTTGTAGTCGCCGCCGGGGTTTTGAATGCCGACTTTTTCATACGCGGCGTAAGGCCGCGTCAGCGCGTCTTGCAGTGAGGCGGCATAGCCTTCCAGGCTGTTGTAACTGACTGCCAACGAGGCTTGGGCATCGCTCTGGTAGCCTAGCCGGCCCATACGCAGCGACGTACCGTAAGGCATGTACATCGTGCCACTGCTCAGTTGCTCCAGCTCGTGCTGGCGGCCCGCCACAAAGCTGGAACATACGGCTGGCGACGCTCCAAACAGATACAGCAACAAAAACGCCTGGCGCCGAAAATTGCGAATCTGGCCGAAATACTGATCACTCGTCACACCGGGGAACGACCAGTTGTAATGAATGCCCGAAATGGTTTGCATGCGCCTGCCATAGCGGTGCGACAGGCCCAGCCGATACACGCTTTTGGCCCGACCGACATTGGACGAACCAAAACGCGCCACGGGTATGGTCTCGTCCGTCGGCAAGCCGCAAGGCATCGACGACACCCAGAGCATCTCATCGCCCAAGGCCTGCATGGTCTGGTAAGTGAACTGGTGGATCTGCGTCAGCTCATCAATTGCAGCCTGAACGCCTGTGTGTACGCCGGTCACAAGTTCGACTTGCGACTCACTAAAATCGGTCGTGATGCTGGGGTGGGTGAGTGCCGAGCCCAACGCCAGCGGGTGCGGCGTGAGCGCCAAAGCGCCACTGGGCTGGGCACGTAGGCTTTCTTTTTCAACACCGCAGCGCATTCCCAGCAGCCGATCAGGGGTTAGAAAAGAGTCTTGACCAGCAGTCATTGCCTGTAATTGGTTCATGTTCTCAAGTTCCCGAATTATTCTTTGTTGGGGCTGGAAGTTATCACAGGCCGGGTTTTCGCGCTTGGCGCTCCCGTTTGTCATCACGTTTGTCATCACAAGCGGCTTCATCTCAGCATATCGGGCGTGATAATGGGCTTGCAAGGCACTATAAAGAACTATAAAGTGCAAGAAAATACTGAATTAAAAGAAAATCAGAGCGAAAGCATATGAACTCAGTACTAAAAAAATTATCGGGCTGGTTCAGCGGCAACAGCGTTACGCCTGGGAACGGCTCTTTACCGGGTAGTCCCAATGCGCAGCATTCCATGGTTCATGATGGCTCTGAAATCGAGATGCGCGGTCAGTTGGTACAAGTCCTGCTGCGCGACCTCGTTCGCAAAAGCGGCATGCCGGCAGGCTGGGTCCAATGCCAGATACAGATTATGAACAGCCGCTCTCGGGGCAAGGGCATTTACGTGCGACTGGTCGTCAAGCATTGGGACGAACGCCTGATGAAATACGCTTTTGCGTTTCAAAAAGCTTTGCTCACAGACATCGTGGAATTTGAACCGAAAGCTGCGAGCTGGTTGCAAGGCATTGCCTGGCAACTCGAAGTCGCCAGCAGTTGCCCATTGACCGAACTCCCGGGTCCCGAGTTTTGGAAGGAGCCAGTGGTATCAGCCGCAGCAGCCAAGCCGATTGAGCCGATTGACATCATCCCCATGTCGGCTAACGCGGTGACTGTAGCGGTGGAAGAGCCAGCCCCGCCAGACGATACCGCGCAAGATCTGGAGCGACTGTTCGCGATACGCGACAACGAGTTGGCAAACTTGGCGGTAAACAACTTGTTGCCACCCGGATACGAAAATACCGAACCTTCACCCTTGCAAATTCGTTAAATATTTGCTATTTATTCGCTAAATATTTGCTATTTATTTAGGCTATGTCCTCGTTAACTGTTGAAACGACTTGATTCCAAGAGAAGCGGCCAAGAACGCAGCAGCCGAGTTGGTGTCATGGTTTCGATCCAGATACC
>JAYVPR010000494.1:0-3114 GCA_043757245.1 Polaromonas sp.
TGGCCATTGACTTTTTTAGCTTCGAGACATCTCACCTTTTGGGTGAGAGCGCTACACACCCGATTGAGCCACTGGCAACGCGCCCGGGGTCGTTGCTCCGCCTCGCAGGCATTAGCCTGCAGCGTTGTCGCGCCTACCCGGCCACGTCGCCAGCGGCCCACTCGGGCGCGTCCAACTGAGGAATCTAGGTTAAACGCGATTACAAGCGGGAGGCGAAGGGGCAGCACCGAGCCACGCTCGATAGCGATCTGAGGCCCGTTCAGATTAAAGTCGTTTTGGACTTTATCTGACGTTTCACGCGCAACTTCTCAGACTTCAATCAGCCTTCGGCGCTTGACCGGCTTTCCAGGCGCCGAAAATAACAATCAGGCCTGGAATCAAAATCATCGCCCAGATGACTTTCTCCAGGTTGGCTTTGACAATCGGAATGTTGCCAAACAGGTAGCCCGCGGTGATGATGCCGCCAACCCATATCGCGCCACCGACGACGTTGTAAAACGTGAACTTGCTGCGATTCATGTCAGACACACCCGCAACGAACGGGGCAAATGTACGCAAAAACGGGGCAAAGCGTGCCAGGATGATGGTGATGCCGCCGTAGCGTTCGTAAAAAGCGTGGGATTTATCAAACGCACGCTTGTTAAAAAACCGCGAGTTTGGCCAACTAAAGACTTTGGGGCCAAAGTAGCGGCCAATCGAGTAATTGCATTGGTCACCCAGCACTGCGGCTACAAACAACAAGCCGACGGCCAGCGGGTAACTCATCAAGCCTACGCCGCACATGGTACCGACCACAAAAAGCAGCGAATCACCTGGCAAAAACGGCATCACAACGACGCCAGTTTCGACAAAAATTATTAAAAACAACAGCGCGTAAACCCATGCGCCATAGGTGGCAACAAAGGTCACAAGGTATTTGTCGATGTGGACGATGAAGTCGATCAAAAAGGTAATGAGTTCCATATTTGGATTTTGACAGAAGCCCGGCAGAGTTTCAGGTTTGGTCTGAACCTGGCAGCCCTTAAAATTACGGGCAATGACTGCTCCCGCCCCGCGCCGCCCCATCCGTGAATTGCCAGACGAACTGATCAGCCAGATTGCTGCCGGTGAAGTGGTAGAGCGCCCGGCATCGGTGGTGCGCGAGCTGGTTGACAACGCACTTGACGCAGGTGCGAGGCAGGTCACGGTGCGGCTGCTGGCCGGCGGTGTGCGGCTGATAGCGGTAGAAGACGATGGTGCAGGCATACCGGCTGGTGAGCTGCCGATTGCCTTGAAGCGTCACGCCACCAGCAAAATCAGCTCGCTGCAAGATCTTGAAGCCGTCGGCACGATGGGTTTCAGAGGCGAGGCTCTGGCGGCCATCCATTCGATTGCGGACATGAGTATCGTCTCAAGAACTGATGCAGCTGACCACGGCTGGCAGCTAGATGGCCGCACTGGTGAGTTGGCTCCAGCCGCCCGCAGCCGGGGCACAACGGTCGAGGTGCGCGAGCTGTTTTATGCCACGCCTGCGCGCCGTAAATTTTTAAAAACCGATGCCACTGAGTTAGCGCATTGTGTTGAGGCCGTACGTCGCCACGCGCTGGTGCGGCCCGACGTGGGCTTTGCGATTTGGCATGAAGGCAAGCTGGTAGAGCAGTGGCGGGGGTGCGCGGGACCGGTAGTGTCGCCAGAGATCATGAGTCAGCGACTGACTGATGTTCTCGGCAGTGACTTTGTTGCGCAATCGGTGGCCGTTAACTATGTAAGCACTGCTATTCGGCCTGATGGCTCGCCTCTGATTCGCGTTTGGGGCCGGGCAGGCATCCCAGATGCCGCCCGCAGTCGGGCTGACCAGCAGTTTGCCTACGTCAATGGCCGTTATGTACGCGACAAAGTCATTACCCACGCGGCACGCAGCGCCTATGAAGATGTACTGCACGGCCACCGCCAGCCGATTTATGCGCTGTATGTTGAGATCGATCCGACGCGGGTCGATGTCAATGTGCATCCCACAAAAATCGAGGTACGTTTCAGGGACAGCCGCGAAGTACACGGCGCTGTACGTCATGCAGCTGAAAACGCGCTGGCCATCCCCCGCTCATCCACTGGCTTTGCCACCGACCATGCCCAACCAGGGTTGGCGGCCAAAAAGGCCACTGCTTTCAGCTCTTTTCAGGTATCAAATCAGCCTTTATCCCAATATATACGGGATCAAAAAGCTATTAATTTTATAGCGCCTAATTTAGGCTCAAACCATAACTTGAACCATAAGGTTTCAGACTTTGAAGCTTTATGGCCTCAGTCCGCAATTACCGTTGTACCGGAGGAGCCCCAAATCTGGCCACTGGGCCGCGCCATCGCCCAGCTGCAAGGCATTTACATACTGGCTGAAAACACCCAAGGTCTGGTGGTGGTTGACATGCACGCGGCGCATGAACGCATCGTCTACGAGCGCCTTAAAACGCAGATGGACACCTCCCGCATCTCGAGCCAGCCGCTGCTGATTCCCGCCACCTTTGCCGCCAGCCCGCAAGAAGTAACAACCGCAGAAACCAGCCAGGACACCCTTGCAGCGCTTGGCCTGGACATCACACCGTTTTCATCCAAAACCCTGGCAGTGCGAGCCGTGCCCACGTCACTCGCACAGGGCGATGCAGTAGAACTGGCACGTAGCGTACTGGCCGAGCTGGCCCAGCATGACGCTAGCACAGTGATACAGCGCGCACAAAACGAACTTCTGTCTACCATGGCTTGCCACGGCGCTGTGCGCGCCAACCGCAAGCTGACCATCGATGAGATGAACGCCTTGCTGCGCCAGATGGAAGCGACTGAGCGCTCTGACCAATGCAACCATGGCAGGCCGACATGGCGGCAAATCAGCGTCAAAGAGCTGGATTCTCTTTTTTTACGCGGGCGTTGAAATTTGCATAACTTGCCTGCATGAAGTGAAAGCGCAAGACCGGCTTGCGATAAAAAGCAGGCTAATCTGCTACGCTTGAACCGATGCTTGTATCTGTTCCAAAACCCCAAGACACCCTGGTTAAGGCAGCTTCACATGCCATGCCACCTGGCCTAGTCGTTGTCATCCTCGCAACGCTTTTAGGCCTTCAACCTGTCACCACTGATTTGTAT
>JAYVPR010000495.1:0-3091 GCA_043757245.1 Polaromonas sp.
GCTGAGCCTGTCGAAGCCTGGCTAGCACAGGGGAAACCCTTCGACCAAGCTCAGGGCGAACGGATAAAGGAATTCAGACTTCACAAGGCCGGATCAATAAACCAATATTTAACCCAATCATCCAGCACGAACGGATTGACGCAGTACCAGCTTGCAGGCAATCTTGATGTGCTTTGAAGGCGAGGTGAAAGCTGTTCTGCGGCTCGCACCGTCGCACCCCTGCATTTGTTCAGTGAGCAGTTCAACTGTCGCGGTGACCATTTCCGTCACACTTTGCATGACGGTTGTCAGCTGATACGAGCCCCAGGCCGCTTGCGGCACATCGTCAAAACCAACCATGCTCAAATCTTGTGGAATACGCAGGCTCAGCTCGATGCGCAACACATCCATGGCAGCCATCGCCATATGGTCGTTGGCAACAAACAGCGCATCCGGGCGGTCGCGTGGGTTTGAATCGGCAAACATGGCAAGCGCAGCTTGCTTGGCACCTTCAGCGTTGTAGTTGCCCACCGCGCGTCGGTATACGCCTGTACTGGCAGCCGCCAGCACCTCATTAAAACCGCGCTCGCGGTCCACATTGGTAGACGACTGTTCGAGTCCTGCCAGATAAGCAATTTTTTGATGCCCGCGTTCAAGCAGGAGCTGCGCCACCATGCGGCCCCCCTGATAGTTGTCTGACGTGACCGACGATGTTGCATTGGCACCTCTGGCAGCAGCCCAATGATTATTTGGCTTTGACGTGTTGTCGGGCACACGGTTAAAAAACACAACCGGCACACCAAAGTCTGCACAACTCCTGGCCATATTGGCTGACAACATGGTCGACGCCATCACGATACCGTCAACCTGATACTGCAAAATTTCTGCCAGCACACCGTCAGACTCCGCCTCATCGCTGATAAACAGCAGCAGGTGGTAGCCCTGCTGCTGTAGTTGCTGCGACAGCTTTTCAATGACCAGCGGGTAAAACTGATTTTCAAGATAGCTCATCACCAGCGCAATTATCTGGCTGCGGCGTGTGATCAGGCTGCGCGCCAGGGCGTTGGGGCGGTAGCCGAGCTTTTTCGCCGCTTGCAGCACCTTTTCACGTGTGGCTTCAGACACACTGGTGCCCGGCGTAAATGTGCGGCTGACCGCAGACTGTGACACCTTGGCCAGGCTAGCCACCTCTTGGGCCGTCACACCCAGTTTGAGCCCGTCAAAGCTCATGCGGCGGTCCAACCGCCGTCCAGCATCAGCGCGCTGCCCGTCATCAGACTTGATGCGTCGCTAGCCAAAAACACAATAGCACCCATCACCTCCTCAATCTGTCCAACACGCCCCAGCGCAATACGGCTGGTTACCCAGTCGCGAAACGCCACGTCTTCAAACATGCTCTGGGTCATGGCGGTTTCAATGAAGGTGGGGCAGAGTGTGTTAACTCGAATATTGGCGTGGCCTAGCTCCCAAGCCAACGCTTTACTCATGCCTTCGACAGCATGTTTGCTGGCGCAATACAGCGTGCGGCGCGGCCCGCCTACATGCCCCATTTGTGACGATACATTGATGATAGAACCGGGCAACTTGGCCGCTAGCAGCCGGGTGGCGACAGCGCGTGACACATAAAAAGCGGCCTTGGTGTTCAGGTTAAACACCGCATCAATATCATCGTCTGTCAGCTCCACCAACGGTTTGGGGCGGTTCATGCCCGCATTGTTGACCAGTACGGTGTAAGGCTCGCGTAGGGTCAGTTCGCGCGTCACAGCCTTAGAGTCAGTCACGTCCAGCACCAGGTAGTCGCACTGCCCGCCAGCCACTTTGATTTGGTTGCACACGGTTTTCAGCTCGGTTTCAGACCGGGCTGCCAGCGTGACATGTGCACCCGCTTGCGCGAGTGCAGTGGCCGCCGCTAGTCCGATACCCCGGCCTGCGCCCGTGACCAGCGCTCGTTTGCCGTCCAGCCTGAAACTGGGAGCTTTGGGCAGTTCGGTCTGCATCGTCATGCCTGGTCAAGCGCAGGCACGGGCTGATACCAGGGCACATCAGAGCGCGTGCCGTAGCGGCGCACCCGAATATTGGCTTGTTCGCCATGCCCAGCAAAGTTTTCCATGTGGCACAAACGCGAACAATATTCGCCGACCAGCGCGCTGGCTTCGTCGGTTAGCACGCGTTGGTAAGTACAGGTTTTTAAAAATTTGCCAACCCACAGTCCGCCCGTGTAGCGCGCGCTTTTGTTGGTGGGCAGTGTGTGATTGGTACCAATGCATTTGTCGCCAAAGGAAACGTTGGTGCGCGGCCCTAAAAACAATGCGCCGTAATTCGTCATGTTGTTCAAAAAATAATCAGGGTCGCGCGTCATGACCTGCACATGTTCTGATGCCAGTTCGTCGGCCTTTTGCAGCATTTCTTCATAGCTGTCGCACACAATCACTTCCCCGTAGTCGGCCCAGCTTTTGGCCGCAATACCTGCTGTTGGCAGTATTTTCAATTGCCGCTCAATTTCGGCCATCGTGTCTTTGGCCAGCTTTTCGCTGTTGGTGAGCAGCACAGCAGGTGACGTTGTGCCGTGCTCGGCCTGACCCAGCAAGTCCACCGCGCACATTTCGCCGTCCACCGAGTCGTCGGCAATGACCAGTGTTTCAGTCGGACCCGCAAACAAGTCAATGCCCACACGTCCGTAAAGCTGGCGCTTAGCTTCGGCCACAAACATATTGCCGGGGCCCACCAGCATATCGACCGGAGCCAAGCTGGGGGTACCCACAGCCATGGCCACAACAGCCTGCACGCCGCCAAGCACCAAAATTTCATCGCTACCCGCCATGGCCATAGCCGTCACGATGGCCGGGTGCGGCTTGCCTTGATAAGGTGGTGCGGTTGACACAACACGCTTGACGCCTGCCACTTTGGCCGTCAGCACGCTCATGTGAGCCGACGCCAGCAGCGGGTATTTGCCGCCGGGAATGTAGCAACCCACTGCATTGACAGGGATGTGCTTGTGGCCCAGCACCACGCCTGGCAGGGTTTCGACCTCAACGTCTTTCATCGACTCGCGCTGGATTTGCGCAAAGTTACGCACTTGTTTTTGCGCAAAGGTGATGTCTTCAATCTCTCG
>JAYVPR010000496.1:0-3089 GCA_043757245.1 Polaromonas sp.
ATATTTTTTATAGCTGATAGCGCTCGTATTTGTTGAGTTTCAGCTATAAAACACAGTGATTTTGGGTATTTTTCAGTCAGTTTTTGATGGTTTTGCAGCCCGCCACGCACCGCGCCCCAGTGCGCCCAGGCGTGTGGTTGCAATTTGATCCACTGCAGCCTATCCAGCATTCGGCTGGCGATTTCTTCATGCAGCCACGGGGAAGCCAGCGGGGCGATGCGCTGCCAGCGGGCAACGGCGATCGGGTCAAGCGTGGGGGGGCGTTCAGTCTTCATGAATTAAGGAATGCGGCGTCCCGAGTATATTGACTGGGTGTTCAAGCGTCTGTTGCAAAATCCTCTTTCAGGCCGTTCAAGCCTATCCATGCTGCTGCCAAGCCAATGCGCAGTCTGCCGCACCTGGCCGTCAGAGCCGGTTTGCACTGCCTGCATGGCGCGCTTTTCTGGTGAAAAACTGCGCTGCAAGAGTTGCGCCATCGCCCTGCCTGCCGATTTATCAATGGGGCTGCGTGCGAGCGCTGGTGTGTGCATCGACTGCATCAAAGAGCCGCCGCCCATTCATGCCACGCTGGCGGCAATCGACTACGCCTACCCTTGGTCGGGTTTGATCAGCCGCTACAAGTTTGGCGAGCATCCCGGCTGGGCATCCTTTTTTGCAGCTATGTTGTTAAAAGCCCCGGGTGTCAGCCAAGCTTTGGAAGGCCTGCAAAGCACTGACCTGATGTTGCCTGTGCCGCTGTCGAAAGAGCGCCTTCAGACACGCGGCTTTAACCAGGCCTGGGAGCTGACCCGCGCGCTGGCCGTGCAATCAGGCAGCCGCGCAACAACCGACAGCACCTTGCTGCTGCGGGTAAGAAACACCCAGCCCCAAACCGAGCTGCTGCGCCAGGAGCGGCTGGCCAATGTCAAAGGCGCATTTCAGGTTGACCCGCTGCGCACGGCTGAACTCAAAGGCAAGCGGGTGATACTTGTCGATGATGTGATGACCAGCGGCGCATCATTATTTACTGCGGCTCGGGCGCTCAGGGCAGCGGGAGCTGCACACATCACCGGCTTGGTGCTGGCCAGAACTCACCTTTAAACCATGTTCAATATCGTTTTAGTAGAACCCGAAATTCCCCCCAACACGGGCAATGTCATCCGCCTTGCGGCCAACACAGGCTGCCGCCTTCATTTGATTGAGCCGCTGGGCTTTTCAATGGACGACAAGCACATGCGTCGCGCCGGGTTGGATTACCACGAATACGCCCAACTGAAACGTCACGCCAACTGGCCAGCGTTTATTGAGCAGGAAAAGCCCGACACCACACGCCTTTTTGCCATGACCACGCGCGGCTCGCGCAATTTGTATGAGGTCGCCTTTAAGCCAGGCGACTGGCTGGTGTTTGGCTCAGAAACCAAGGGCCTGGACGTGGCCTTGCGCGAATCCTTTGCGCCGGCTCAACGTTTAAGGCTGCCCATGCAGGCCGACCAGCGCAGCCTGAACCTGTCAAACGCGGTCGCGGTCACGGTGTTTGAGGCCTGGCGACAAAATAATTTTGCTGGCGCGTCGGGCATTAGCCACGGGGCCGTGATTTGAGCCTGGTTTTTGCGGGCTGGATACCCGCCCGCCCAGATCGCCAAAATACACCCTGATTTCAAACCGTCTCCAAGATAGCCAAAAGAGTAAAAGTACTCGACAGCCGTCAGGGGTATCGCCGCACCAGCGACTCGGCCACGCACACGGGCTTGGCCGAGCCTTCTCGCTCCACCGTCACCTCCCAGGTCATTTGCACGCCGTCGTTGTCAATCGGTTGGCTGGCCAGCAACTTCATGCGTGCCCGCAAGCGACTGCCCACAGGCACAGGCGCCGTAAAGCGCACCTTGTTCAGCCCGTAGTTGACGCCCATTCGGGAGCCGACAATCTCAAACGATGATTCAAAAAATTTCGGAATCAACGACAGGGTTAAAAACCCGTGCGCAATCGGCCCGCCAAACGGGCCTTGGGCGGCTTTTTCAGGGTCAACATGAATCCACTGGTGGTCACCCGTCGCATCGGCAAACAGATTGACTTGTTGCTGCGTGATGGTCAGCCAGTCACTGACGGCAACCTCTTGGCCCACACACGCGGCCACTTCGGCAATAGTTTGAAAAGTTTTCATCATTTTATTTTTCCAGCTGCTCACTTATCCAGCCATTCACAGAGGCTTTTCCACTGCGCCAGATCTTTTTCAACCCGGCCAGGCGCCACGTCAAACAGCGTTAGCCCGCGTGCCGCTAGGTGAATGTAGTTTTGCGTGTCACGCACCATGCCCAGTACTGGCAGGCCCAGGCTGTCGACAAAGCTGCGCAGCTTGTCAGCCGCAATCGTGCGGGAATCCACCCGCATGCCCACAATGCCCACCTGCATCTTGCCTGCATGGCGGTGCTCAGCCAGTTGGTCTAAAAATGCCCGTGTGGCAAAAATATCAAACACGCTGGGTTGCAGCGGCACAATGATTTTGTCGGCCAGCTTGATGACATCGTTAAACCGCCAGCCATGCAGGCCGCCGGGCGTGTCCAGCACCACATGGGTCGTGCCTTTGGGCGGCTTGACGATTAAATCTGCGTTCACATCCCAGGTCGTTATTGGCCGGGCGGCGGGCGGGCGCAGCCCCAACCACAGTTTGGACGACTGCTGCCTGTCGGCATCGCCCAGCATGACCGCATGGCCTTGGCTGGCAAAGTAACCTGCAACATTGGTGGCTAACGTCGTTTTACCGACGCCGCCTTTAGGGTTGGCAATCACGACCATGGGCATGTCAAACTCCTTCGCTGTTTTCAAGCTTGCTAACTTTGATTTTCCGCTATGGTAACGGTATGGATACAACTCACAAAGACATCTACGTCATAGCGGCCCACCCCGCCTGGCGCTGATCACGGGTTAACCGCCTCCTGATGCAAACCGCGCAGGGCTTGCCGCGTGTGCATGTGCAAGACCTGCAACGCCACAGAGATGGAAGAAATATCCGAACTCACTGCTGTCCGGTTAACGCGCGCGCAAAACGCAGGAGAGCCAATACTGGTGCGGCTTTACGAGCGGTTTTGTTTGGTGCCGATTTGAAATCGGAT
>JAYVPR010000497.1:0-3085 GCA_043757245.1 Polaromonas sp.
TCCGAACCCGCATCAGCTATCACCACAACTGCGGCGATTGCCGAGGCACCGTTGGAGGTCAAAAGTTCGGTCACATTGACTGTGCCCAGTCCTTTGCCGACGTCTGCCTCAAAATTTTTAAGTCCCGGCACGTCTTCGCCGACATTTGTGGTGACTGCGAATTCCCCGCTAGCAAACGATGTTGTGGTGTTTACCGCCAAAACCGAGTCTTGGGTTGAAGCAACAGATGCCAAAGGCCAGATGGTGCTGCGCCGTACTCTTGCTGCGGGCGAGGTGGTCGGTGCGTCAGGTGCTTTGCCACTGAAAGTCGTTGTGGGCCGTGCCAGTGCCACTCTGGTGGAAATTCGTGGCAAGGTGTTTGATGTGACTGCGGTTGCCAAAGACAATGTAGCCCGGTTTGAGGTGAAATAATGTCAGTATGCAACCCGATTGAAGTCGCTCAACCCAGGCCCCGCAAATCCAGTCAGGCCAAAGTTGTGTGGGGCTCGCGCATCGTCACTGTCGGCGGCGATGCGCCTGTGCGCATTCAGTCCATGACCAACACCGACACCGTCGATGCTATCGGCACAGCCATTCAGGTCAAGGAGCTGGCCATAGCGGGCTCCGAGATGGTTCGCATCACTGTCAACACGCCCGAGGCGGCTGAGGCTGTGCCTTACGTACGTGAGCAGCTTGACCGTATGGGCATTGATGTCCCTTTGGTGGGTGACTTTCATTACAACGGGCATCGCTTGCTCACCGACTACCCGGCTTGTGCCCAAGCCTTGTCGAAGTACCGCATTAACCCCGGCAATGTTGGCAAAGGTGACAAGCACGACAAGCAGTTTGGGCTGATGATAGAAGCCGCTGTGCGCTGGAACAAGGCGGTGCGTATCGGTGTCAATTGGGGTAGCCTTGATCAGGAACTGCTGGCCAGCCTGATGGACGAAAACAGTGCGCGCCCCCAGCCTTGGGATGCAAAACAGGTGATGTACGAAGCCCTGATCACCTCGGCGCTCGACTCGGCACGTTTGGCCGAAAAAATGGGCATGAAACGCGAGCAAATTATCTTGTCATGCAAGGTCAGTGGTGTGCAGGATCTGATATCTGTCTATCGCGAGCTGGCTAAACGCGACACCTACGCTTTGCATCTGGGCCTGACGGAAGCGGGTATGGGCACCAAAGGCACGGTGGCATCTAGCGTAGCCTTGGCTGTTTTACTGCAAGAAGGCATTGGCGACACGATTCGGGTGTCGCTGACACCGCAACCGGGCGAGGCGCGTACCCAAGAGGTGGTTGTTGCTACAGAAATTTTGCAGGCTTTGGGTCTGCGCAGCTTTAATCCCAGTGTGACTGCTTGCCCTGGTTGTGGCCGTACCACCAGCACAACGTTTCAGGAATTGACACAACAAATCGACGATTTTTTGCGTGCGCAAATGCCAGTTTGGCGCGGTAAGTATCCGGGAGTTGAAAAACTGAAAGTCGCAGTGATGGGCTGTATCGTCAATGGCCCGGGTGAAAGCAAGCATGCCGACATTGGCATCAGCCTGCCGGGCTCAGGCGAGGCACCTGCGGCGCCGGTTTACATCGACGGCGAAAAAAGCGTGACTTTGCGTGGCGACAATATCGCTCAAGAGTTTCACGCAATTGTTGAAAACTACATTGAAAAACGCTTTGGCCAGACTTCTGCTGAAGTCGCTTAATCAGGCTGCTGAAAGATCATGGCTGAAAAACAGGTTACCGAAAAATTAGTCGCCGAAAGATTGGTAGCAGTCAAAGGCATGAACGACATCTTGCCGCCGGATTCAGCGCGCTGGGAATGGCTTGAAGAAAAAGTCCGCACGCTGATGGCGCGCTATGCGTACCGCAACATCCGTACACCGATTGTGGAGCCGACGCCGCTGTTTGTGCGTGGGCTGGGCGAGGTCACTGATATTGTTGAAAAAGAGATGTATTCTTTCGAAGACAAGCTCAATGGCGAGGCCTTGACCCTGCGACCTGAAAGTACCGCCGGTGTGGTGCGTGCTGTGAACGAACATTCGATGCTGTACGAAGGCGGCAAGCGCCTGTATTACATGGGTCCGATGTTTCGTCACGAGCGTCCGCAGCGCGGCCGTTATCGGCAGTTTCATCAAATTGGTGCTGAAGCCTTGGGTTTTCCTGGCGCTGAGGTGGATGCCGAACTGATTTTGCTGGCTGATGCGCTTTGGAAAGAACTGGGTTTGGCCGACGTTCGGCTTGAACTTAATAGCCTGGGTCAGCCGGATGAACGCAAACTGCACAGAGCGTCTCTGATTGCCTATTTTGAAGCGCATAGCGACTTGCTGGATGAAGAAGCCAAACGCCGCGTGCACAGCAACCCGCTGCGCCTGCTTGACAGTAAAAATCCGGCCATGCAGGCCATGCTGGAATCAGCCCCGCAACTCATGGATTTTTTGGGTGAAGCGTCGCTTCAGCATTTCAACAGCGTCAAAGCTATGCTCGATGCCAACGGTCTTGCTTACCGTATCAATCCTCGCCTGGTGCGCGGTATGGACTACTACAACCTGACGGTGTTCGAGTTTGTGACGCAAAGCCTGGGTTCGCAAGGCACAATCTGCGGTGGAGGCCGTTACGATTATCTGATTGAGCAAATCGGCGGCAAGCCAGCACCCGCCGTTGGTTGGGCGCTGGGGGTTGAGCGGGTATTGGAATTGATCAAGGAGCAGGGTACACAAGTGCCAATGCCGGTGCCTGACGCTTATGCGGTCATTCCCGAAACGTCTGCGTTGCCAGTCGTTTTAAAGGTTTTGCAGCAACTCAGGGCTGCGGGTGTAAGCGTACAAATGCATGCAGGGGCTAGCCTGGACGGCATGGGCAGCATGAAATCGCAGTTCAAGAAAGCCGACGCAAGTGGTGCCCGCTTTGCGTTGATTTTTGGTAGCGTTGAGCTTGAACAGGGATGCGTTGCCATCAAGCCGCTGCGCAGCTTGATTAAGGGCGAAAAAAATGAGCCAGCGCAGGCTCAAACCTTGCACAGACTTGATGCAGTGGCTGAATGGGCGCAAAATTTGCGCAGCTAAGCAGTCTTTTTGGCCACCTGTTGGCACTCTACAATCAACCAATT
>JAYVPR010000498.1:0-11458 GCA_043757245.1 Polaromonas sp.
ACATCTTCGCCCACTTCGCCGTCGCCGCGTGTGGCGGCCTGCACCAGCACGCCGCCTTCGTAACGCAGGCTCATGGCGAGGCCGTCAAACTTGAGTTCGCCCACGTAGTCAACGGGTGCATCGCCTTCGGTTAAGCCCAGCTCTCTGCGAATGCGGGTGTCGAAAGCCTCTGCACCCGTGGCTTCGGTATCGGTTTCGGTGCGAATGCTGAGCATGGACACTTCGTGGCGAACACTGGCAAACTGAGCCAACGGTTTACCGCCAACGCGCTGGGTCGGCGAATCGGCGCTGAGCAACTCGTGGTGTGCCTTTTCAATCGCTTGTAGTTCTTTGAACAGCTTGTCGTACTCTGCGTCGGGGATCGACGGTTCATCCAGCACGTAGTAGCTGTGGGCGTGCGCATGCAATTGAACATGAAGTTCTGCGATGCGTGATTTGCTGCGTTCAATCGCATTGGCAGCCGGCTCTGGCGGCGCGCTGCTGAAAAGGTCTTCAGTCACAAAAGTTGGTAGATTAGCTGAACAGCCGCCGCGCCAGCACTGACCCGGCTGATAAATCGCGCTCGTCGAGCGTGTCATACAACTGCTCCAGCTCGGTGCCAATCACGTCCATCGCAGCGGGTGTAATCACGTTGGCGTTGTCGTCCATCACCACGCCGCCCATGCTGGCAGCCAGCGCTGCGGCTGATTCGTGCATGCGCACAAAGGGTTGTTCCGCGCGTGAGACTTGCGGCACATCGAGTGACAAAGTAACTTCACGCAGCGCGGTTTTTTCGGGGTCTTCAGCCATCGCAGCTTGGGTGTCGAAGGCCAAACCCAGCATGGGCGCACCGCCGCGTTCGGTGGCGGGCAGTACCATGCGGCCCGGAATCGAGCCCGGTACAAAGCCCAGGCGGGCGGCGTTTTGCGCCACGTAGCCGGGGCTCCAGGCGGTGCTGAGGGCGCGCAGGGTAAAACTGAGTTGTGCATCATGCCCACTGGCAAATTGGTCCAGTTCGCGCGCGCGTGCAACTTCATCCACCATTTCTGGAAACTCTGGCTCACCGCCTATGGCATCGGCAAAGGCCTGGGTTTTCATGACGAATTCCGAGTATTCAATTTGGTTCAATGCGCCCAGCCGATTGGCCAATTGCACACCACACTGAAAAGCGCTGTAGCGCTGGCCTGTAGCCGGCAACTCCCATTCTTTGCTGGCCGTGTTCCAGCCTTCGACACCAAATGGCTTGCTGCCCGCGCGCCGGGTGGCAGGCATGGCAGCAAGGGCGGCTTCGCCCGATACTTCAGCGTCAAGGGCAATGGGTGCAATCACATCAATCAAGGCATCAAGGCCGGGCTTTTTGTCGATGGCCATCAAACTAGCCAGGTTGCTCAATGAGCCCAGCCCGGAATCACCATCAAAGCTGGGGTCTTGCCGTTCGGTAAAAGCATCGCTCGCGGGCTGCGCTAGCGATTCATCGGTAGGCGCTTCAGGTGTAGCGAGCATGGGCTGGTTTTTACGCGCTGACCAGGCGCTATGCGCCACCACTGCAGCAAGTATCAAGCCGCCAGCAATTGCCAAACCTATTTGTAGATTGCTCACGCAGCCTCCGCGAAGCCTAAGGCCGCTTCCATATCCACCGCCACAATGCGTGACACACCCTGCTCTTGCATGGTCACGCCGATCAGTTGTTCGGCCATTTCCATGGCGATCTTGTTATGGCTGATGAACAAGAACTGGGTTTCTTTGCTCATCGATTTAACCAGCTTGGCATAGCGCTCGGTATTGGCGTCGTCCAGTGGCGCATCGACCTCATCCAGCAGGCAAAACGGTGCTGGGTTGAGCTGGAAAATCGCAAACACCAGCGCAATGGCTGTCAGGGCTTTTTCACCACCTGAGAGCAGCGCAATGCTCTGGTTTTTCTTGCCGGGTGGCTGGGCAATCACCTGCACGCCAGCGTCCAGAATTTCTTCGCCCGTCATTTTCAGTTGTGCATTGCCACCGCCAAACAGCTCGGGGAACATGCGGCCAAAGTGCTCATTCACTTTGTCAAAGGTGCTGCCTAGCAAGTCACGTGTTTCGGCATCAATTTTTTTGATTGCGTCTTCCAGCGTGGTCATGGCCTCGTTCAAATCGGCAGATTGCGCGTCTAAAAATTGCTTGCGTTCGCTGGCTGTGGCCAGCTCGTCAAGTGCCGCCAGGTTAACCGCTCCCAATGATGCAATTTCGCGGTTGATGCGGTCAATATCGCCCTGCATACCGGGGATACGCACGTTGCCTTGTTCAATCGACAACGCCAGCACGGCCATGTCGGCCTGTGCATCGACCAACAACTGCTCGTACTGCTCAAAACCCAGCCGTGCGGCCTGCTCTTTCAATTGGAAATCGGTGATGCGTTGGCGCAATGGGTCAAGCTCACGCTCCAGGCTCAAACGCCGTTCGTCACTGGCACGCAGCTTGGTCGTCAGGTCGTCATACTGGCTGCGCTTTGCACCCAGGTCGGCCTCGCGCTCCAGCTTGACGCTAAGCGCGGCTTGCAGCCCGGCTTGGGCAGCGGCGTCCGTCAAGCGCGAGAGTTCTTCTTCTGCACGCGCTTTTTCCTGTGCAATCGTGTCTGCCTGCTGCGCCGCGATGTGAATCGAACGACTCAGCTCTTCACGCCGTGCGGTCAATGCCCGCAGCGCAAACTGCGCTTCTTGCGATTGGCGCTCCAGCGCGCGTTGCTGCTCGCGCGACTCGCTGAGTTTGCGTTCGACCTCAATCACGCGGTCATCAAACTGCGCATGCCGCTCCTGGCTGTCGGCCAGCTGCATGTCGAGTTCTTCAAAGCGGCCATCGGCGGTGACGCTGCGCTCTTGCAGGTCACCCAGCTGCGCTTGAATCTCGCCCATATCGAGATGGATTTGCTCACTGCGTGCCCTGGTTTGCTCGGCCAGCTGGGTCAAACGCAGCACTTCAACCTGTAGCTCGTGGGCGCGGCTTTGGCTAGTTGCCGCCTCGCGCCGGGACGTAGCCAGTCGCTGGGCAGCATCGGCATAAAGGGACTCGGCCCGGATAGACGCGCTGCGAGTCTCGTCACTTATCAGTGCCTGCGCTTTAAGCTGTTTGTCCAGATTTTCAATCTCTTGCGCACGACCCAGCAGGCCGGCCTGTTCCGAGTCTTGCGCATAAAAGCTCACACTGTGCAGGGTGACGGTGTGGCCGCTTTTGACATAAATCGCTTCGCCGGCTTGCAGCTTGTCGCGGCTAGCCAGGGCATCGTCCAGGCTGCTCGCTGTGTAGCAGCCGTGCAGCCAGTCACCTAGCAGCGCTGACTGGCCTGCGTCATTCAAACGCAGCAAGTCAGCCAAAAGCTTCAAGCCGATGGCGTGGTTAGATTTAGCAGACGCACCACCCACAGGCGGAGAGTAAAACGACAGCTTGGCAGGCGGTGTGTCGTTTCCCTGTGCGCCCGCGAAGCCGCGCACCATGTCAAGTCTTGACACTTCAAGAGCGCCAAGACGCTCACGCAGCGCGGCCTCCAAAGCATTCTCCCAGCCTTGCTCGATGTGGATGCGACTCCACAGGCCCTGCAAGCCGTCCAGCCCGTGTTTGGCTAGCCAGGGTTTGAGCTTGCCATCGGTTTTAACTTTTTCCTGCAGCGCCCGCAAAGCGTCAGCCTTGGCCGACAAATCGGCACGCTTGGCTGACTCGGTGTTGACTGCCAATTGTTTGCTCCGGCGGTCTTCGTCCAATTGCGGCACGCTGTCTGTCAGCTCAATCAGGCGCGCTTCAGCTTCTTGTTGTTCCTCTTGCGCGGCATCAAACTGGCTGGATAAATTAACCAGCCGCGCTTGATCAGGCGCGTTCAATGCGTTGCGGTCGGTGGTGAGCTTTTCCAGGCGTAAGTTCAAAGACCGCGATTGTTCACTGATACTGCGCTGGTCGGCTGCCAGTACCTGGATTTGCTGCTGGACTTGGGCCACACCGGCTCGCTGCTCGTTCGCCTTGGCCTGGGCACTGCGCAGGGTTTCTTCAAGCGCAGGCAACTGGGCATGTTGCTCTTCACTTTGTGCGGCCAGCAGTTCGGCTTTCTCTTCGCCCTCAAGTGCTAGCAAGGTAAGGTTTTCAGTTTCAACAGACGCATCATCCTTGCGCGTAGCCCATTGGGCAGTTTGTTCTTTGAGCTGCGCCAGCCGCTGCTCTACCCGCACCCGGCCATCAACTACAAAACGGATTTCAGATTCCAGCCGCCCCACTTCGCTGCTGGCCTCGTACAGCTTGCCTTGCGCCTGGTTGACATGGTCTCCTGCGGCGTAATGGGCTTGCCGAATGGTCTCCAAATCAGCTTCAATGTGGCGCACGTCGGCGATGCGACCCTCAAGCTCATTGACGGCTTTTTCAGCATCAGCTTTGACCTTGGCCTGGTCGCCTTGCGCATCCAGCCGCTTTAAAAACCACAATTGCTGTTGCTTGAGCGTGCCATCGGTTTGCAAGCCGTTGTAGCGCTTGGCCACTTCAGCCTGCTTTTCAAGGCGGTCCAGGTTGGCATTGAGTTCACGCAGAATGTCTTCAACCCGGGTCAGGTTTTCACGCGTGTCAGACAGGCGGTTGGCGGTTTCCCGGCGGCGCTCTTTGTACTTCGATACGCCTGCGGCTTCCTCTAAAAACAGGCGCAACTCTTCAGGTTTTGACTCAATGATGCGGCTGATCGTGCCCTGCCCAATAATGGCGTAAGCCCTTGGCCCCAGGCCAGTGCCCAAAAACACGTCCTGCACGTCGCGGCGGCGCACTGGCTGATTGTTGATGTAGTAGCTGGATGTGCCGTCGCGCGTCAGCACGCGCTTGACAGCAATCTCAACAAACTGACCCCACTGTCCGCCAGCCCGGTGGTCAGCGTTGTCAAACACCAGCTCGACGCTGGAGCGACTGGCGGGTTTGCGTGTCGTCGTGCCGTTAAAAATCACGTCTTGCATCGACTCGCCACGCAGCTCAGACGCCTTGCTTTCGCCCAACACCCAGCGCACCGCGTCCATGATGTTGGACTTACCGCAACCGTTGGGCCCGACCACGCCCACGAGCTGGCCAGGCAGCACAAAGTTGGTCGGCTCGGCAAACGACTTGAAGCCCGATAGCTTGATGGAATTAAGACGCAAAAGGCAACCCGTATTTATTGTGCAAGCTGTTGATTTGAAACGTTTTTATACCCCGTAAGGCAAGCAACGTCAAAAATCACAATCATTAATGTTACCCGAGGCGGCTGGGGCGGAAACGGTGCAGAGATTTACTTTTTCAATTGACGAAAAATCAGCAGCAAACCCACGAGTGCAATGGCCACAAAAGCCAGATACGACCAGTTGGCAATAGACAGTCCCAAAAATGTCCAGTCAATCTTGGTGCAGTCGCCACTGCCTTTAAAAATCATCGGGATCGCGCGTTTGAGGGGAAAAGTTTCAATCATGCCGTACAGGTCACGCCCACAAGACGCTTCTTGCGGCGGATACCACTGCAAAAAGCTTTGACGCGCAGCGACAAATGCGCCCAAGCCACTGATGAGTGCCATCAAGCCTGAGCCCGCAGCCAGCAAACCTTTGCGCTGTGCAAAAGCGGTGACGCCAGCAACCATGGCCACCAATACCAGTGCATAGCGCTGGACGATGCACATCGGGCAAGGCTCCAGCCCCACCACGTGCTGCAAATACAAACCAAAAGCCAGCATGGCGATGCTGACGGCGCAAATCAGAGCCAGCAGGCGGCGCGGCTGGTCTAAAAACTTTAAAAACATCGAGCACCTTTTGAAGCGAATCAGTCATTGTCTGTCTATTCGGGCGCTGGCGCAGGGATAAGTTCCTGCTGTGCTTCAAGCAAAAGCAGTTTTTAAAAGACTAAAAAATGCTATTTTTGCCTCATTTTAGGCATTAAATAGGCCTCTAGCCCAATTAATACGAGCGCAAACAGCTCTTTAATTGATAGCTAATTGATGGTGACTTTTGAGGATGCCAGCGCCGCAGCGAGATCAGCAGCTTGGGAGTTCTCAATGTTCTGACGGCAACATCATGGCCAGCCGCTCACTCAAGCCATCGGCTCGGTCAGGGCCTGCAATTTCTTCGATATTGATGATGATGTCGCTGGCAATTGCCAACATGGACACACGGTCTTTAGCGCCGCGTAGCTGGTCACGGTAATGGTTGGCCAGCTCTGGCATTTTGCGCACAAACATGCGCTCGACAATGTCGAATAAAAACATCCGTGTCGTCGCCAAAGAGCGCTTGCCTTCAAAGTTGTCTGAAGACGATGTCAGTTCCGCAATGTTGCGGGACACTGCGTCCAAACCCGTGAAACCAGACAACGGCGCTGGTGCAGTCGTCAAAGGCGTGGGCTGTGAAAGTTGTGCAAAACCCGGCGGCGGTGCGGTTTGAGAGACGGCAAAATCTGTCATGCGCGATGCCTTGGCACCCAGGCTTTCAGATGGCACCAGATAGCCATCGGTCATCAGCTTTTGCAGCATGCCGATGTCACCTTGCAGCAACGAGACCAGTTCATCCCGGGTTCGGATGCCGTCGGCAAGGAACAATGCCGAACGCTCACGCACGCTCAAGGCACGTAGCTTGGATGCCAGTTCCAGTTTTGCTTTATCTGACTTCAGCAGCGGCATATAAAAAAGGTGTGTAAATTTGTTATCACTCTGAAATATTAGTCAGCCTGTGTGACCTGCCAATGACAAAGCAACAGCCCTGTGAATGCAATCGTCAGTTGCAGCCGTTAAATCCAGAAAGCGTTAAAAAACAAGTTTTTTAAGCAACACTTGTTGCGCACGATAGACAAACTTTTCATTGCAACGACCTAATTCTGATAGGTAGCGAAAATGTACGAAAACACAGCATGGAACGATGTCACTGATTCAACTTTTTATATGGAATAACCCGATGAACGAAATTAAAAAAGCGCGCAGATTGATTGAAGCCGACCCGCATACGGCTACCGCCAAAACACTCGCCGCGCTGGTGCGCGCGCTGGAATCAGAAGAAAAATTCGACTTGGCAGATATGTACAAGCTGAACTACGACAACTTCAATCTGGCCATTGATATTTTGAAAGAATGGCGACTTGACCGCTACTACTCCGGGAAGGCCAAGCTGCATGATTTGTCTGTGCAAGTGGCGAGCATGAACGCATGAATCAGGCTTGAAAGTTGCTTTAAGCTCATTTTTAGCCTTTTTAAAGTATTAAAAAGCCTATAGCCCAATAAATACGGGTGCAAGCAGCTACTTTATTAATAGCGTTATGCTGCCTGTCTTAGGGGTAGCCACCACTAGCTATTGCGCATGATGACTACACTTGACATCTCATGCCATTCACCACTTTGGGCTTTTCGCCCGCGCTTTTGCCACTTTTGTTGCGCGCTGTCGCCGACAAAGGTTTTGCAACCCCCACCGCTGTTCAGCTAGCGGCCATACCGGCTTTTTTGCAAGGGCGGGACGTGCTTTGCTCTGCACCCACAGGTTCTGGTAAGACAGCCGCTTTCGCTCTGCCCCTGCTGCATCAGATCAGTGAGCGTCCTGCCAGGCTAGCCGGAAAAGCGCAGGTGCTTGTGCTCGTTCCCACGCGCGAGCTGGCAGCGCAGGTGGGAGAAGCTTTCGTGACTTTTGCGAAATACTTGCCGCAGCGGGTGAAGGTCGCGGTGGTGTTTGGCGGCGTATCCATCAACCCACAAATGATGAATTTACGCGGAGGTGCGGACATCGTGGTGGCCACGCCGGGGCGGTTGATCGATTTGTTGGATCACAACGCACTGAGCCTGAGCCATGTCAAAACGCTGGTGCTGGACGAGGCCGACAAACTGCTGGACATGGGCTTTGCCGATGAACTGGCGCGTATCCTGGCGCTGCTGCCTGGGCAAAGACACAACGCACTGTTTTCAGCGACTTTTGCGCCCGCTATTGAAGCACTGGCCAACAGCCTGCTGCATGACCCGCTGCGCATTGAGGTGCCAACTGAGCCAGAAACACGACCCGACATCGTGCAACGCGCCATTGAAGTCGATGCCCCGCGCCGTACCCAGTTGCTGCGGCATTTGATTCAGACCGAAAAGTGGAGCCGGGTGCTGGTGTTTGTTGCCACCAAACACGCCGCAGAAATAGTGGCCGACAAACTGCGCAAGGTAAATATCGAAGCCGAACCTTTTCACGGTGAACTCAGCCAAGGCAAGCGCAGCCAGGTGCTGATGGACTTCAAGGCCAGTGTGGTGCAGGTGGTGGTGGCCACCGACGTCGCCGCACGCGGCCTGGACATCAAGGCGCTACCCGTCGTGGTCAACTACGATTTACCGCGTTCAGCGATCGACTATACGCACCGCATAGGCCGCACCGGCCGTGCCGGGCTGGCAGGTATCGCCATCAGTTTTGTCAGCGCTTCGACTGAACCCCATTGGCGCTTGGTAGAAAAGCGCCAGAGTATCAGCGTTGCGCGTGAGCAGGTGGCAGGGTTTGAGCCGGTGGAAGTCGCGCCTGTCAATGCGGCTGATCCGGCTGGGACTGGCGGGGTTAAGGGGAAGCGCGTTAGTAAAAAGGATAAGTTACGGGCTGCTGCTGAATAGCTTTTTGTAATGACAATTTAACATGTGACGCTAGCAGCCTGGGCGACAGAAAGGACGTCGGCTGCAAATTGACCGCAGCGGTCTATTTTTCGCCAATTTCTTGCCAAATATCCAGATATTTGGCAAGAAATCGTCAAAAACTTGGCCATCGCCGGGGCCAATTTTCGCTTCGATGCCTTCTGCCGCCCAGGCTCCTGGCGCTCCAGAGCTTTTACAACGCTTCAACCACCAACATATCGGGCTTGGCAAGCCACGCTGCAAACTCTTCGGTCAGCTGCTCCGCTTGCGATGCGGCTTGCGACCAGGCTTTGATGCGCGCTTGCAAGTCGGTCCCAAAGTGTGCAAAGTCTTTGCGGTCGGGCAGTTTCGCGTTGGGTAAAGTCTTCACCCAGTCCGGGTTGGGGGCCAGCAGCACCATGTTGCTTAGGAAAGGCGTGGCAGCGTGTCGCCATTTCAAGCCCTTGTCCAGCCAGCCGGGCACGACTGATTTTTGAAAATGCGGATACAACCCCAATCCCTTTGACGCCGCCGGGTAGTTCAGATGCAGGTGGTAGTCGGTGATACCGCCGTCCCAATACGCACCCGGTGGGGCTCCGGGGATGTCTCGAACCGAACGTAGTACAAACGGTATCGAGCAACTGGCTTGCAGCGCGGGATTGAAATTAGCCTCGGTCAAATCAATCTGGCGGGTGCGGTAGTCGCGCGCGTCAAACGGCAGCGCCGCTTTTTGGCTTGAAAACACCACTCGCTCCAGCCACGCACCCATGGCCTTGCGGTTGGGCCAGCGTAAATGCGGAGAGCTTGCATGGTTGATGGCGATGAAGTTTGCTATTTATTCAGGCGCTTAAAAATCCCATAATCATTGAGATAAAGCCGCATTTATTACTTGAATCCAAGCCATCCAAATTCAACTCAATTAAACTTGATTTCCGTGCTCTAACTACTTTTTAAGCCCTGCCAGCTTGCCAAACGCCGATGCCATCGCCGAAGGCACGGCTTGCGGTGCATCTTGTCTGCTGCGGTTGTGATTTTGGCCATGGCCATGGCCAGACCTTGCCCCCTCAAATCGGTTGTCCCTTGGCGCATCCCGTCTCAGAGGGGCCTCACCTAATTTCATCGTCAACCCGATCCGCTTGCGCGCCACATCCACCTCGGTGACCCGTACTTTCACAATGTCTCCGGTTTTAACGACCTCGCGCGCATCCGTGGTGAACTTGTGGCTGAGCTGGCTGACGTGGACCAGCCCGTCCTGGTGCACCCCAATGTCGATAAAAGCGCCAAAAGCGGCCACGTTGCTGACCGTACCTTCCAGCTCCATGCCCTCTTTTAAGTCCTTGATGTCTTCGACACCGGCATTAAACCGCGCCACCTTGAAGCTGGGGCGCGGGTCGCGGCCCGGCTTTTCGAGTTCAGCGATGATGTCTTTAACGGTAATTACGCCAAATTTGTCGTTGGCAAAAAGCTCGGGTTTCAGGGTTTTGAGCATGTCTGCGCGGCCCATCAGCTCGGCTACTGGCTTGCCGGTGTGCTGCATGATTTGCTCAACCACGGCATAGGTTTCGGGGTGTACGCCTGTCATGTCCAGCGGGTTGCCGCTGCCGCCATCCGATCGGATTCGAAGGAATCCAGCGCTTTGCTCAAAGGTTTTTGCGCCCAGGCCTGTCACCTTCAGCAAATCAACCCGCGACGCAAACGCACCGTTCGCATCGCGCCAGCGCACGACAGACTTGGCGACGGTTTGCGACAGGCCTGATACGCGCGCCAGTAGCGGCACGCTAGCGGTGTTCAAGTCCACGCCGACGCTGTTCACGCAGTCTTCGACCACCCTGTCCAGGCTGCGAGCCAGGTCAGACTGGTTCACGTCGTGCTGGTATTGGCCCACGCCTATGGATTTCGGGTCAATCTTGACCAGCTCGGCCAATGGGTCTTGCAGGCGGCGTGCGATGCTGGCCGCGCCGCGCAGGCTTACGTCCACGTCGGGCATTTCCTGGCTGGCGAACTCGCTGGCTGAATAGACCGATGCGCCGGCTTCACTGACGACTACTTTTTCAATCACCGTCTTACCCGTTCGGGCTGAGCCTGTCGAAGGACTGGCTTCGACAGGCTCAGCCCGAACGGCGTCCGATTTGGACAGCATTTTTATCAAATCAGCGGCCAATTTATCCGTCTCGCGGCTAGCGGTGCCGTTGCCGATGGCGATCAGGTTCACGCCATGCTTTTCGCATAGTTTGCTCAAAGTGTGCAGCGAGCCGTCCCAATCTTTGCGCGGCTCGTGCGGGAAAACGGTGGCTGTTTCAACCAGCTTACCGGTGGAGTCAACCACCGCTACTTTCACACCCGTGCGTATGCCGGGGTCCAGCCCCATCACCACACGCGGACCGGCAGGTGCGGCCAGCAGCAGGTCGCGCAGGTTGTCGGCAAACACCTTGATGGCGACTTTCTCGGCATCCTCCCTTAGCTTGGTGAATAAGTCGCGCTCCAGCGACAAACTGAGCTTGACGCGCCAGGCCCAAGCCACGCATTTGCGTATCAGGTCATCAGCGGGCCGGGCCTTGTGGCTCCAGCCAAGATGCAGCGCGATTTTCCCCTCTGCAAGCGACACGACGGGCCCTTTCACAGGCGCATCTCCCAAAGGTGGCACGGGCAGCAGTAATTTGGCATCCAGAATCTCAAGCCCCCGGCCCCGGAAAACGGCCAGAGCCCGGTGCGACGGCACCCGGCCAATCGGCTCGTCGTATGCAAAGTAATCGCGAAACTTGGCGTTGTCAGGGACGTTCTCGTCTTTGCCCGAGACCAGCTTTGACGTGAACAACCCTTCTGCCCATAACCAGCCGCGCAGCATTTGCACCAGCGCTGCATCTTCAGCCCAGCGCTCGCTCAAAATATCACGCACGCCGTCGAGCACAG
>JAYVPR010000499.1:0-3076 GCA_043757245.1 Polaromonas sp.
CAAAAATCAATTTAAACGCCGTCAACGCCCAGGGCGAAAGCCCCTTGATGCTGGCGGCCCTGAAAGGCCAGCTTGAGATGGCAGACAAACTGGTCAAAAAGGGCGCTGATGTCAACAAAACCGGCTGGACACCCCTGCATTACGCCGCCAGCAATGGCCATGTTGAGGTGATCAAGCTGCTGCTCGAAAATCATGCCTATATTGATGCCGAGTCGCCCAACGGCTCCACGCCACTCATGATGGCCAGCATGTACGGCAACCCACAGTCCGTCAAGTTACTGCTCGACGAAGGCGCAGACAGCCTGCTAAAAAATCAGACCGGCCTGACAGCCTTGCAATTCGCCCAGCGTGGCAACCGACCGGATTCAGCCGAGCTGCTGTACAAGGCCATGCGCAGCAAACAATTAACGGGCACCTGGTAAAAACGGGTTTTCTGTCGATTGACCCATTGCGCATGTAGAGCTAAATCCGGGGTCAGTACCGCTTCGCCGCGCGGGGAGCAGCTCCATACCCCGCGAATCCCGGCAAGTTGTTGATACTTTGGGGTGCTCTGCCTGCTGGCCTGTTTGCCTCATGGCTCGTCGTTCAAGCCGGGTGATTTCCCGGCACTGGGTTTGCAGAGCTTTGGGGGCTGGCTGGGTTCAACAGTTGCAGCCTGACGCTTTGTCCGGGCAGCTCCATATAACGCATCATGCGCAACAGCTTGTAGGCCATCACCGGGATTTGATGTTTACCCCCAATCCAGTTATGTACAGTGCGCAATGAGACGTGCAACATCTTCGCAGCCTGGGCGGGTTTGAGCCCCAGGTCAGCGAGCATGCCGCGAAAGCGAATTGCAAGCGCCATGCGGTCTGCAAGGCATTAGCGACCCCTTCTAGGGTCAGTATCAATATTCCACGATGTATATTATGTTAAATAAAATATCAAGGCAAATGGCGAGTCAAGTCTTAAATAAAACTTCGACTAAGCAAACACCTCTTAAGCCTCTGAAATGGTCTGTCCCAAAGGCAGCGCAGCTTTTGTTTGCAAGCTGCCTTAGTCTCAATGTCTGGTCTCAAAGTGCTGCCTCAGCCCCATCAGCGCCTACGAACAGCGCCGCGATCTCACTGCTTGCCAGGTACAACAGTTTGGCCAGCACTTTGGCCAACAACGTTTACGGACGGCCACTGTTTCTGGAGTCAACAGAGTCTGGCAGCATGGTCAGCGGCAATGCTTACGCCGTTCTGGATGCACCCTTTTCAGCCGTTAGCACAGTATTTAGCAGTGCCAACACTTGGTGCGACGTGATCATTTTGCATATCAACACCAAGTATTGCCGTGCCGTACTTGGCAGCAACCCGCCAACGCTTAGAGTCCATGTCGGTAAAAAGACGCCGCAAAAGCTCCAGGATTCATTTCCGCTGGAGTTCGCGTTGCGCCAGATCAACGCATCGGCTAGCCTGCTGGTGGTTCAGCTCAATGCTGAAAACGGGCCGATGGGTACCAGCAATTACCGCATTGAGCTCCAGGCCGCGCCTCTTGAAGTCAACAAAACCTTCATGCACCTGCGCTACTCCTACGAGTATGGCGTGGTAGGACGACTGGCCATGCAGGGCTATCTGGTAACTGCAGGGCGTAGCAAGGTGGGTTTCAGCACTAAAACGCCGGTTGCGGCAAACGTCAAGGCCAGTTACGTGGGCGGTGCGCGTGGCGCGGTAGAGCGCAATACCATGCGTTATTACCTGGCGATTGATGCCTATCTGCAAGCGCTATCGCAGCCCACTGCCCAACAAGTCAACGCTCGGCTTGAAAAGTGGTTCGATTCGACAGAGCGATACCCGGTACAACTCAGAGAGACCGATAAAACCAGTTACATGGCGATGAAAAAAAGTGAAATTCAGCGCCAGCAGGCAAGCCCGTCAACACCGTGAATATGCAAAGGTAGAACGCGTCTTACAAGCCGCAACGTCGTACGGCTACCTGCTCTTGAAGATGGACGGGTTAAGTTAGACGGTGGTATTTGCCACATTTATATTGGTATTCACTCATGACATCTATCAAGCGAAAAAGTGGCAGTAATGGTGCGGCTCACACCTCTGATAACGCCAAAACCAAAAAGCTGCAGCTTGAAGCTTTCACACAGTCAACCTCCCCCATTCTGACGACCAATCAGGGCTTGCAAATTCCCGACAACCATAATTCTCTCAAAGCAGGCTCGCGTGGCCCCACCCTGCTTGAAGATTTTATTCTGCGTGAAAAAATCACCCACTTTGACCATGAGCGTATTCCGGAGCGGGCAGTTCATGCCCGTGGTTCAGGCGCTCATGGCGTGTTTAAGCCCTACAAATCGATGGTGCAGTACACCAGCGCAGGGTTTCTGCAAGACCCGGACATAGAAACGCCCGTGTTTGTGCGTTTTTCAACCGTAGCTGGCTCAACGGGCTCCGCCGATACGGTGCGAGATGTGCGCGGTTTTGCTGTCAAGTTTTACACCCAAGAGGGCAACTACGACTTGGTTGGCAACAACATTCCCGTGTTTTTTATACAAGACGCCATCAAGTTTCCGGACTTGATACACGCCGTGAAGCCCGAGCCGCATAACGGCATGCCGCAGGCCGCGAGCGCACACGACACATTTTGGGATTTTGTAACCTTGATGCCAGAGTCCACCCACATGCTGATGTGGGTCATGTCAGACCGCGCAATACCGCGCAGCCTGCGCATGATGGAGGGTTTTGGCATTCATGCGTTTAGATTTATCAATGCACAGGGTGTATCGCACTTTGTTAAATTCCACTGGAAACCCAAACTTGGCGTACACAGCTTGGCATGGGACGAGGCACAAAAGCTGGCGGGAAAAGACGCAGACTTTCACCGCCGAGACCTGTGGGAGGCGATTGCCAGCGGCAACTTTCCCGAGTGGGAGTTGGGCGTGCAAATCGTTGATGAAGGCAAAGAGTCGGAGCTGGGCTTTGATATTTTGGACCCTACCAAGCTGATACCCGAATCGCAAGTGCCCGTGCAATTGGTGGGCAAGATGACATTGAACCGCAACCCTGAGAACTTTTTTGCCGAAACCGAACAGGTGGCCTTTCAC
>JAYVPR010000500.1:0-3072 GCA_043757245.1 Polaromonas sp.
GGAAATGACGGCGGGGGCGGTCAGGTTGGTGGTTCCGCCAGCTGACACTGCTCCGCCGACGTTGAGGTCTTTGGCAGATACCAGAGACACGGTGCCGGAGGCAGTGATGTTGCCAGACGCAGTGAGGTTTTGCGCGCCGCCTGACGTTAGCGAGACGGTGCTACCGGTGAGAGTGGCAGCACCGGCCGTGCCAACAATGCCGCCGCCGATGACAGAAATAGCCCCCGATCCCACGCTGACAGAATTAAGCAAGGAAACTTGTCCTGTACCTGCAGTTACCGTCAGCCCAGCTCCGGTGACCGCACCGACTACAACGTCAGCCACACCAATTCCACTAACGGTTAATTTACCCGCACCCAGGCTGATAGCAGTTGACCCAACGTTGATAGCGGTAGGCGTTCCCAGACCGCCCTCAAGCGCAAGCTGCAACGTCAGGTTACCGCCGCCGCCTGTGATGGATGCTGCCCCAGAAGTAATTGAGTCAGTAGCAGAAAGAACAAGGTTGGCGCTTGTCGTAAGTTGCGTAATGGTGCCGTTGTTAATTGAGTCGTTGCCAGGGTATGGGACAGCCGTATAAGCCCCTGTACCCACACCGTTGGTGATGTTCAAATTGGCCGGATCGATGAGGAAAGTTCCCCAGCTACCATGAGATGCGCGTGCGTCAACAGTGCCATCAAAGGCGAAGTGCTTGCCGGACAGTTCGATGAAACCACCGTCGCCTCCGGCGTCGCCGCCAGTAGATTTGAGTACCGATGACGAAGCTAGAAGGGCCGAGCCATCACGAGCGAGAACCTGTATTGTTCCGCCGCTGGCGCTGCCAGCTCCGGATGCGTCAAGCGTTCCGCTGTTTAGGGCCATGGTGCCAGCGCCCAGCGCCTCCAGCAAAATTTTGCCGCCGCGCTCGACCAGACTTTTCGCTTCAATTACACCCTCATTGTTGACAACGGTAGAAGCCAAATCACCAGCGCCTTTGGCACCCAGATAAACCACACCGCCGTCGGCCTGAATCAGGCCCTTGTTGCTGGCCAGGGCGCGTGCTGCGCCTTCGCTGATGGCGAGCTTGATGAGGCCGTCGCCTGCGACGTCCATCGTGATCTTGTTGCCGCCAGCCAGGGCCACGGTGCCCATGCGGGCGGTGATAACGCCTTCGTTGCGGACTTCAGGGGCCAGCAGGGCGATGTAGCCGCCTTGCGCTGCGTTGATGGTGCCGAGATTGATGACGGAACCTGCACCGTCTGCACCGGAAAACTCGTATTTGCCGCTGGCGCGACCGGCCATAAAGGCGGTGTCGGAAATGCTGAGGGTGGTGGCAACCATGCCGCCTACGTCAACCTTGGCATTGACACCGAACAGCACGCCTGATGGGTTGGTTAAAAAGACTTTGCCGTTGGCCGTGAGGCTACCCATGATGAGGGATGGGTCAGCCGAGGTCACGCGGTTCAGCGCGATAGAGCTGGCGTTTGGCTGCGCAAAATTAACCGCGGCGCTGGCGCCGATGTTGAAGGTGTTCCAGTTAACCACCATGTCTTGGGTGGACTGGGTGATCTTCATGTTGGCGCCGGTTTGCGTGATGGTGCCACTGCCCGCACCAACATTGCCGCCGGTGGGCAGTGCGTTGGCGTTTTGTGCGTAGGCGTGGCCTGACACCGTAGCCACCAGGGTGCTGAGCAACCAGCTGAGCAAGGCGCTCAGGCGTTTGCGGGGGCGAAAGATGTAGGTGAGGGTTTTACCGCCAGCAACCTTGACCTTGAGGTAGGTGGTTTTGAGTTTGGCTGCAGCCGATTTGCTGCTGGTTTTGGTGTTGGCTGTGCTGGTGTTGACTGTGTTCAAAATATTGCTCCCTGATGCGGTACGAATTTCAGACTTTGTAGTGGCTGCGGCAGCGTGCTTGCTGCCCTGCGATGTGCTGGTGGATGCGGATGCGGATGAAGATGAAGATGAGGTTGGCGTGTTCATGAATGTCATCTCTTAAAACTGTTTGGTGAGCTGAACCCAGAAGCGCATGCTGTTTGTCGCGCCGTCTGAGTCGCGGCCGAGAACGTCGCGGCCAGGATTGCTGCCCAATTTTTTGGCCAGGCTGGTGCGGACGGAGAAGTCGCCGTCTTTGAAGATGTTCAGGCCGATACCGAAGCCCGACAGGTTGTAGCTGTTGGGGAAGCCGGGCAAACCGACAGGCTGCGAGCCGACATAGAGCGTCTTGTGGAGCGTGACACTGCCGGTGTCGATGAAGCCCAGCACCTGCATCTGACCGAAATCAAAGCCGGGTACGGTGTAGCGGGCTTCGAGGTTGACCAGCAAGCCGGAATCACCCGCTGCCTCGCCCTGCGGGTAGGCACGAACACCCAGACCGCCGAGGACGAATTTTTCGGACGAGTCGAGGTTCTTGTTGGCGCTTTGGCCGGAGACGCCGGCATAAAAGCTCCAGGCGTCGTCAATGCGCTGCAGGCGCGACGCGCTGTAGTTGACTTTGGAATAGCTGCCAGCGGTACGGGCCGTAAGCGCGTCATTGGCCGCGTAGTTTGCATTGCCGCCGACGTTGAGGCTGCCGCGTGTGAAGGTCAGGCTACCGGCATTCAAACCGCCGCCGCCAAGGGCGTCGCGCATGTCGCCGGACAAGCCAAATGCCAGCACGCCGATTTTTTTGTTGGTGATGTTGGTACCGACTTGGTCGTCGCTCAGGCGCTTGCTGTCATAGGTTAGCGTGCCATAGAGGTTGTCGTTGCGCGAGCGGATGAACGGCTGCACGGCATAGATACTGGCGACGGTAGATTGACCGAAAGCATTGAGCGCGCTGAAGTCTTTGCCTAGCTTGTAGTCCATCCTGGAGAAAGCCACACCGAGCTTGGTACCGATGTCGCCAACGGGCGCCGAATAGGCAAGCCGGCCGTATTTCAGACCGGCACCGGTGGTGAGGCCACGCACGATGAGCTGGTCGCCAATGCCGAGCGGGTTGTTTAAGTTGACGGTAGCGCCAAAACGCAGCGCACCGGTGTATTTGTTGCCGAGGTTGTCGGCATCAACGCTGCCGGTCACCAGGCGGCCTTCGGTGGTTTCAATCACGAGGTCAGACGT
>JAYVPR010000501.1:0-11378 GCA_043757245.1 Polaromonas sp.
CCGACATGCACGACTGGGGCGACATGCTGGTGCAGGCGGGTTTTGCCGAGCCGGTGATGGACATGGAGCGCATCACGCTGACCTATGAAACACCTGCCAGGCTGCTGCAAGAACTCACCGAGCTCGGCCGCAACTTTCACCCGGCGCGGTTTGCCGGGCTGCGTGGGCGGCAGTGGCGAGGCAAACTTGAAAGCGCGCTGGCCGAGCGTCTGAAGACTGGCCCCGACGGTCGGCTACCACTGACGTTTGAGGTGATTTACGGGCACGCGCTAAAAGCCCAGCCGAAAGTCAAAGTCAGCGCAATGAGCTCGGTGTCGGTGCGCGACATGCGGAGCATGCTGGGCATCAGTCAGGGTCCAGCGCAATAGTCCTACTCTTAAATCGCTCCTCTATGTTGTTGCTTCACCGTGTTGCGCTAAAGCACTGGCCTACGGCTTCGCACCAACTATAAAAGGCCCTTAAAAATTGAATAAGCTGGCACGGTAGTGGGATTTGCGCTGTTCCAAACCCTGGCCGCCGGACAAAGCCAGCTACAATTGAACGTTGTTTATGGGCATGTTCCCACGCCTCAATCAGCCTTTCGGGCTGCCACTCTTTGAGTGTCGTTCAGTGTCACCACCTCTTAGTCAATCCATCCAGTCAGCAGTATCGGCCCTGCGCTTCGGTACGCCGTCCACTTCGGGCGATGCGAACCACGCGGGCGTGCAGTGGCTCTTAAAGCGCAATTGCTCTGTCACGCCCGCGCAACTGCTGGCGCTTTTCATGTCGCTCAGCGTGGTGTCGCTTAGCATTGCCACATTTTTCTGGTTTCAAGGCGCTACGCTGGTCATGCTTTTTGCATGGCTTGAATTGGTGGCTGTCGGTACTGCTTTTGCGGTTTATGCACGACATGCCCGGGACGGTGAAAAAATTTCACTCCACGGCGGACAGCTGGTGGTTGAGCAGGAGACCGCAGGCCGCCTGCAGCGTGCAGAATTCAACCGCGAATGGGTGCGTGTCGAGCCCAAAGACGGCGATGGTTCCCTGATAGAAGTTTCGGGACAGAGCCGCACGGTACGGGTGGGGCGGCATGTTCGACCCGAGCTCAGGCCAGCGCTGGCAAGAGAGATTCGCTATGTGCTGCGTGGCTGCTAAATATGCCGCGTCAGCCTTAAATAAGACGCAGCTGGCAAGCTACACGGTTGGCTAACTTTATAATCAGCGATTTTGTCGAATTGGCAAATTAAGTTCGTAGTCTGATTCGGTAATTGAGGCATTAAAAGTGATCACGATGAATGTACGTAAAACCATGAGCAACATGACACAGTCAGGCAGCCAGCTTGCTGGTAGCGGATTGGCATTTTTGGGCGCTTGGGTCAGCACTGCGGCTTACGCGGTCAACGACCTTCCCGGCGGCCCGGCTGTGCGCCAGCTCAACTTGCACCCCGCAGTCACCAAAATCGCCGAGGAGCAGCACTGGCTGCACTGGTTCATGATGATTGTTTGTTTGGTGATTTTTGTGGCGGTGTTTGGCGTCATGTTTTATTCCATCTGGAAGCACCGAAAATCTGTCGGCCATAAAGCCGCCAATTTTCATGAGTCGGTGGCTGTAGAAATCGCCTGGACGATTGTTCCCTTCATCATCGTGATCGGCATGGCTTTGCCAGCCACAAAGGTGTTGGTGGCGCAAAAAGACACCACCGCAGCCGACTTGACCATCAAAACTACGGGCATGCAGTGGAAGTGGGGCTATGACTACATCAAAGGCGAGGGCGAAGGCATCGGCTTTGTGTCAACGCTTGACAACACGCACCGCGTGATGTCCAACGCAGGCGGCCCCAAGGCTGGCGAAGCACCTGACGATTACCTGTTCAAGGTCGACAACCCGATGGTGGTGCCAGTTAATAAGAAAATCCGCATCATCACCACCGCCAACGACGTGATTCACGCCTTTGCAGTGCCTGCTTTTGGCATCAAGCAGGACGCGATTCCTGGCTTTGTGCGCGACACCTGGTTTCGCGCTGAAAAAATTGGCGATTACCACGGCCAGTGCCAGGAACTGTGCGGTAAAGAACACGCTTACATGCCTATTCATGTCAAGGTCGTCTCTGCGGCTGATTACAGCGCCTGGGTGGCTGGTAAAAACAAAGAAATGTCTGCAAAGGCTGATGACCCGTCCAAAGTCTGGGTGTTGGCTGACCTGAAAGCGCGTGGCGAAAAAGTCTATGCAGCCAATTGCGCTGCTTGCCATCAGGCAAGCGGCAAAGGTGGTGGCGCAATCAAGGCGCTGGACGGCTCTGCGGTCGTACTTGACGCTGACCACGGTAAACAAATCGCGATTTTGCTCAATGGTGCCAACAATGGCGCGATGCCGTCCTGGAAAGCCCTCGGCGACACCGATCTGGCAGCCGTCATCAGCTACACCAAGAACAATTGGTCGAATCAGACGGGTCAGCTTGTGCAGCCTGCCGAGCTGCAAGCCGCACGCCAATAAGCCTGTTTAAATATTTAAATTTTCAAGGCATTTGACCATCCCGTCATTTGTCAAGACACGAAGGAAGCCGAGATGAGTGCCGTACTAGACCCCAAAGACCACGCTGATGGCCACGCACACGATGAGCATCACGACCATGGCGCGCCCGCTGGCTGGCGCAGGTGGGTGTATGCCACCAACCACAAAGACATCGGCACGCTGTACCTGCTGTTCAGCTTTTTTATGTTCATGTTTGGTGGTGTGCTGGCATTGGGCATTCGCGCTGAGCTGTTTCAGCCTGGCCTGCAACTGATCAACCCGGAGCTGTTCAACCAGCTCACCACCATGCACGGCCTGATCATGGTGTTCGGCGCCATCATGCCGGCCTTTGTGGGTTTTGCCAACTGGATGATTCCGCTGCAAATTGGCGCGGCTGACATGGCCTTTGCCCGCATGAACAACTTCAGCTTTTGGTTGATGATTCCTGCGGCGCTGATGCTGGGCACGTCGTTCTTTTTGCCAGGCGGCGCACCCGCTGCGGGCTGGACGTTGTATGCACCGCTGACGCTGCAAATGGGCCCTTCAATGGACTCGAGTATTTTTGCGCTGCATATTTTGGGCGCATCGTCCATCATGGGCTCCATCAACATCATCGTGACGATTTTGAACATGCGCGCACCCGGCATGACGCTGATGAAAATGCCGATGTTCTGCTGGACCTGGCTGATCACCGCTTATCTGCTGATCGCCGTGATGCCTGTGCTGGCCGGCGCCATCACCATGACGCTGACCGACCGCCACTTTGGCACCAGCTTTTTTAACCCCGCTGGCGGCGGCGACCCGGTGATGTACCAGCACATCTTCTGGTTCTTCGGTCACCCCGAGGTTTACATCATGATCTTGCCAGCTTTCGGCATCATCAGCCACATCATTCCAGCGTTTTCACGCAAGCGCCTTTTCGGCTATGCATCCATGGTGTATGCCACGGGTTCAATTGCCATTTTGAGCTTTGTGGTGTGGGCGCACCACATGTTTACGACCGGCATGCCGGTCACGGGTCAGCTGTTTTTTATGTACTCCACGATGCTGATTGCCGTGCCCACGGGCGTGAAGGTGTTCAACTGGATTGCCACGATGTGGAAAGGTTCAATGACATTTGAAACCCCCATGCTGTTTGCAGTTGGTTTCATTTTCGTGTTTACTATTGGCGGCTTGACGGGCGTCATTTTGTCGGTCGCACCGATTGATACACAGCTGCAAGACACCTATTACGTGGTGGCGCACTTTCACTATGTGCTGGTGGCCGGATCGCTCTACGCCATGTTTGCTGGCTACTACTTTTGGTCACCCAAGTGGACAGGCGTGATGTACAACGAGACACGCGGCAAGATTCACTTCTGGTGGTCGCTGATTTCGTTCAACGTCACCTTTTTCCCTATGCACTTTTTGGGCTTGGCTGGTATGCCGCGCCGCTACGCTGACTACCCGATGCAGTTTGCTGACTTCAATGCGGTTGCCTCCGTAGGCGCATTTTTCTTCGGTTTCGCACAGGTTTACTTCTTCTTCTTTGTCGTGTTGCCCACCATGCGCGGTCATGGTGCACCTGCCAGAGCTAACCCGTGGGTTGATGAGGACGACAAAAATGCCAAAGGTGCTGAAGGTCTGGAGTGGGAAGTTCCATCACCTGCACCTTTTCACACCTATGAAACACCGCCCAAGCTGGATGCAACTGCAACCCGCGTGATTGGCTGATTCGAGAGTCAAACAGCATGTCGACCCCTGAACAAAAGAAAAACAACCTGCGGCTGGCGCTGATCCTGGCCTCGGTCGCGATTGTCTTTTTTGCGGGTTTTATGGCCAAGATGATTTTCTTCAGTCGTTAACCCGACTGTCACATGATGCTGATCAAACGGGAAAACATCAAAATGGTGGGCAAGCTGGGCGTCATCGTGCTGGCAATGTTCGGCTTTGGCTACGCCCTGGTGCCGATTTACAAAGCCATTTGCGAGATGACCGGCATCAATGTGCTGGCACTTGGCGACAGGCAAATACCTGGCGCCACGCCTAAGCTGCCCGCCAACACGCAAATTGATCTGACACGCGCCATCACAGTTGAATTCGATGCCAACTCGCGTGGGCCGTGGCATTTCAAGCCCGCTCAAAATACGCTCAAAGTTCATCCTGGTGAGTTGACCACGGTGATGTACGAGTTTCAGAATACGCAAAACCGCACCATGTCTGCGCAAGCCATACCCAGCTATGCGCCAGCACAAGCGGGGGCGTACTTTAACAAGTTGGAATGCTTTTGCTTTCAGCAGTACACGCTGGCTCCGGGTGAAAAAAAGCAGTGGCCTGTGGCCTTTGTGATTGACCCCAAGCTTTCGAAAGACGTGAGCACCATCACGTTGTCATATACTTTTTTTGAAGTTGGTGGCCGCACACCTGCTGCTCCGCAGGCCGCCATTGCCATAGACAACAAAGCGTCTGGTGTATGAGCAAGTCTGAAAATACGCAAGTGCTTCAGCAAAAGGATCAGCGCAAAGGTTCGATTTTTCGTACGGTGAAAGCGGTGATGTGGTCCTTTGTTGGCCTGCGTTCTCGGGGCGGCTATGAGCAGGATGTGGCACAGCTCAACCCTGTGCATATTGTCGTCGTCGGCCTTGTCGGTGTTTTTGTTTTTGTCGGTAGCCTGATATTGCTTGCTACCTGGGTTGTGGGCAAATAGGCCTGCAATTGAATTAGAGAAATTAGAGAAATTAGAGAAATCAGGAGTTTAAAAAATGTCATCAGCCACTACAACAGGTACCCCGCACTACTTTGTGCCCGCGCCATCGAGCCACCCGGTAATGGCCTCTATTGGCCTGTTATTTGTCATTCTGGGTGCAAGTCAGTGGGTCAATGGAACAGCTTGGGGGCCGTATTCGGTGGCTTTCGGCATGGTTTGGTGGCTCGCTACTTTGTACAGATGGTTCAGCGAATCAGTGCGTGAAAGTGAAGGCGGCTTGTATGGTCACAAGATTGACTTGTCGTTCCGCTGGTCCATGAGTTGGTTTATTTTTTCTGAAGTGATGTTTTTCGGCGCATTTTTCACAGCGCTGTGGTGGGCACGCGTGCATTCAGTGCCTGCACTGGGCGGACTTGAAAACTCGCTTTTATGGCCAGACTTCAAAGCCGTGTGGCCAACTCTTGCCGCGGGCGCAACAGCTTCACCGGCTGATATCGTGGAGCCATTCCAAACCGTTGGGCCTTTCTGGTTGCCCACCATTAATACCGCGCTTTTGTTGACGTCTGGCGTCACGATGACGATTGCCCACCATGCACTGCGGGAAGGCCATCGCGGCAAAACCATCGCCTTCATGTGGACGACTGTGGTTCTGGGTTTTACATTTTTGTGCGTTCAGGGCTACGAGTACTACCACCTCTACACCGACTTGAACCTCAAGCTGAATTCAGGCATTTTTGGTTCAACCTTTTACATGTTGACTGGCTTTCACGGCTTTCACGTTTTCGTCGGTATGTTGATGTTGTTTTTCATCACATTACGCCTGCAAAAAGGCCATTTCACGGCTGACAAGCATTTTGGTTTTGAAGGCGCAGCCTGGTACTGGCATTTCGTCGACGTGGTGTGGCTGGGCTTGTACATCCTGGTGTACTGGCTTTAAAAACGCTCTGCTCCCAACGTGTCAAAGGCCGCATTGTGCGGCCTTTGGTATTTAAGATTTAGACATCACTTACCTACAGGCAAGCCCGTCGGCTGGATGTACCCCAACTTCCAGGCAATCAAAATGCAGACAAACAACAGCACTGAAAAGCCAATTCTAAAAGCCAGCGCGCGTGCCATGTTGCTGGTTTTGGCTTTGCCGTTGGTGCCATCTTTCATCATGAAAAAAAGCGCAGCTGCCAGGCTGGCGATGATGGCTAAAAATGCCAAGGCTACTAAATATGTCATGCACAGGATTATCGGCTGATGGCCAAGCTTTCGCTGAAGGCCAGGTTTTGGGTGTTGACCACTGCGGCAATTCTTGTGGCCGCGCTGACGTTTTCGCTTGGCCAGTGGCAGTTGCGCCGAGCTGCACAAAAGCAAAATTTGCAATTGGCCATTGAAGCGCAGGGCAACCAGGCCATTTTGGAGGCGCAAGATCTGGCGAAGCTCGCAAATGTGATGGACGTCGTGCATCGCCAGGTCGTGCTTAAGGGTGTCTGGCGGCCAGAGCACACGGTATTTTTGGACAATCGCCAGATGAACGGAAAGTCTGGTTTTATCGTTATCACCCCGCTTGCGCTAGACGGTACTGGGCAATTCATTTTGGTGCAGCGTGGTTGGGCGCTTCGCAGCTTTGCCAGTCGTACGGCGCTGCCCCTCATTCAAACGCCTCTGGGCCCGGTCACCGTGCGTGGTCGCATTGCCCCGCCGCCGTCCAAGTTATATGAGTTCAAGGGTGCTGAGAGTGGGCGCATACGGCAAAATATCGACGTAGCAGCTTTCAGTCGCGAAATCGCCTTGCCCTTGATGAGCACCTCTATCGTGCAGGTGGGACCGGCCAACGAAGGGCTGCTGCGCGAATGGGCAGCGCCGAATGTTGGCGTCGACAAACACTACGGTTATGCGTTTCAGTGGTTCGGCTTGTGCGCACTAGTTGTCGGTTTGTATGTCTGGTTTCAATTCATTAACCCGTGGCGCGTCAAGCGTAAAACTTTTCTCAATGTCTGAAACACTTCACACGCCAGCCGCTCTACCTCAGGACGAACCGCTCGGCCTGACGGTTCATACGATGCCCACGCCGCATGATGACAGTGCGCGCAGCAAATCAGGCCGCTGGAAAATGATTGCCGTGCTGCTGATATGTGCCTCGCCCGTTATCGCGTCTTACTTCACCTATTACGTGGTGCGGCCCGAAGGCCGCCGCAACTACGGTGAGCTGATCACGCCGCAGCGGCCGCTGCCCGCCATCGCTACGCTAGACGTGAACGGCAAACCCGGCGACCTGACAGCCCTTAAAAATCAATGGCTGTTAATCAGTGTGGCCGGTGCGGCATGTGATGTGGCTTGCCAGCAGCGCCTGTATTTTCAAAGGCAGTTGCGCGAATCGCTGGGCAAAGAAAAAATGCGCGCCGATTGGGTTTGGCTGGTGACAGATGCTGCAGTAATTGACGTGCAACTAAAACCTGCACTGGTTGAAGCCACAGTGCTTCGCGTCCCGGCTGGCGCACTGGCGCAGTGGCTGCCAGACGCCACCAATCAGCGCCTTGAAGACCACTTGTACGTGGTTGACCCGCTGGGCAATTTGATGATGCGTTTTCCTGCCAACATGGATGCGGCTGGCGCGGCGAAGGCCAAGCGCGATTTAGACAGATTATTAAGAGCTTCCGGTAGTTGGGACAAAGAAGGTCGATAGAGGCATGGACACCCAAGAACTCTACGACCTGAGTCCCGCGCTGCGGCTGATGATCATGGGCATGATCGTCGCCATCGGTCCGCTGGCTTGGGTGTGGCTGAAGAACCGTAACGCGCCAACAGCGCAGCGTTTGCGTACGCTCACTTGGGTCACGCTTTTTCTTACGTTTGATCTTGTTATTTTTGGCGCTTTCACCCGCTTGACGGACTCTGGCCTGGGTTGCCCCGACTGGCCGGGCTGCTACGGTCATGCCAGCCCGCTGGGAGCAACGGCGCAGATCAATGCGGCTCAAGTCGCCCTGCCGTCTGGCCCAGTCACGCATCCCAAAGCCTGGATTGAAATGATTCACCGGTACTTGGCCACAGGTGTGGGTGTATTGATATTAACGCTGGCTATCACAAGCTGGCTGGAGCGCAGGCGTCGTCAATACCGCGACGTCGGGCCGACCCAAGGCGCGGTAAAGCCTTTGGGGGGCGACATATCGCTATGGTGGCCCACGTTTACGTTGTTCTGGGTTTGCCTGCAAGGTGCATTCGGCGCGCTGACTGTGACCATGAAGCTATTCCCGGCCATCGTCACGCTGCATCTGCTGGGCGGCATGGTTTTGCTGGCGCTGCTCAAGGTGCAAAGCGTTCGCTATGCGCAGGCGCATGGCGAACTGTTACCTGCGCCATTACAAAGTGCCACGCTGGCCTGGATATTCATTACTTTTGCTTTGTTGTGGCTACAAATTGCCCTCGGCGGCTGGGTCAGCACCAATTACGCGGTGCTGGCGTGTACCGACTTTCCGGCTTGTCAAAACTCGATGTGGCCCGCGATGAACTTCAGCGAAGGCTTCACCCTGTGGCGTGAACTGGGCGCTGGGCGCAACGGCGACAACATCAGTTTTCAGGCCCTGACCGCCATTCATTATGTACATCGACTCACTGCCTATGTCGTGTTTGCAGCTATGCTGGTGGTGTCAGTCAAGCTGTACAGGATTCAAGCCTTGCGCCGCGCTAGCCTGTGGCTTGCTGGCTTGGCGTTGCTTCAAGTGGCGACTGGCCTGGGCAACGTGCTGCTGGGCTGGCCGTTGGCCGCAGCAGTCATGCACACCGGCGGTGCTGCGGCGCTGGTTATTGTGCTGACAGGCATCGTCTGCGCCAGTTGCAGTTCTGAAGGCACAGTCAGTGCGTCAAAATTCAGCTCTTCCCGATTGTTTGCATGAGCACCACTGAAACCCTGTCAACCCTGCACGTGCCGTCCAAGTTCCGGCAGTTTTACGTGCTAACCAAGCCGCGCGTGGTGCAGCTGATCGTGTTTTGTGCACTGATTGGCATGGTGCTGGCCGTGCCCGGCGTGCCCGGCACGGCCGAGCTGCGGCTGGCGCTGATTGCCTGCGCAGGCATCTGGCTGGTGGCTGGTGCTGCTGCTGCATTCAATTGCCTGGTTGAACAAGGCATTGACTCACGCATGAAGCGCACCGCCATGCGCGCCACCGCGCAGGGGCAGATCAGCAGTTGGCTAACTTTGAGCTTCTCCGCTGTGCTCTGCGCCATTGGTTCAGTTATTTTGTACGTGTGGGTGAATCCGCTGACCATGTGGCTGACGTTCGCCACCTTCGTCGGCTATGCGGTCGTCTATACCGTCATATTAAAACCTCTGACCCCGCAGAACATCGTGATCGGCGGCGCATCAGGCGCGATGCCGCCGGTGCTAGGCTGGGCCGCCATGACAGGCACGGTCGGGCCCGAGGCGCTGATCCTGTTTCTCATTATCTTTTTATGGACCCCTCCCCACTTTTGGGCACTGGCGCTGTACCGGGTAGAAGACTACCGCAAAGCCGGCCTGCCGATGCTTCCCGTCACCCATGGCAACGAGTTCACGCGCTTGCAAATCTTTTTGTACACGCTGGTGCTTTTTCCGGCTTGCCTGATGCCTTTTGTCTTCAAGATGAGCGGTTGGCTGTACCTGGTGGTAGCGGTGGGTTTGAGCTTTGGTTTCAGTTGGTACGGCTTTAAGTTGTGGCGCAATTATTCAGACGCGCTGGCGCGCAAGACGTTTCGCTTTTCACTGATTCACTTGTCAGTGCTGTTTGCCGCGCTGCTGGTTGATCATTATCTTGTTTAGGTTTGCCATGTTGACTAAAAATTCTGTGATTGCTATTAATTCAGGATCGTCTGGCGCACGTATTCACTGGCTAAAAGTCGTTGTATCATCCATTTTCATGGTGGTTTTAGTCGCTTGTAGCCCAGACAAGCCGCAATTCAAAAGCATTGACCTGACGGGCGCTGACTACGCCAAAGATTTTGCACTGCCCGACCAAAACGGCCAAGCCCGCAGCGTCAAAGACTTTGCAGGCAAGGTAGTGGTGGTGTTTTTTGGCTTTACCCAGTGCCCGGATGTCTGCCCTACGTCGATGGTTGAGCTGGCAGGCATTAAAAAGTCACTGGGTGCTGACGGTAGCAAGCTGCAAGCAGTCTTCATCTCCGTCGACCCCGAGCGCGACACACCTGAAATTCTCAAAGCTTACATGGGTAACTTTGATCCCACGTTTTTAGCCCTGCGCCCTAGCATGGAGCAACTGCCTGCATTGGGCAAAGACTTCAAAATTTACTATAAAAAAGTAGAAGGCCGAACCGCTACCAGCTACAGCATGGATCATTCGGCGGGCAACTATATCTATGACACACAAGGCCGTTTACGGCTTTACAACCGCTATGGCAGTGGGGCAGAGGGGTTGACGCACGACATTCGGCTGCTGCTCAAAGGCGCTTGATTTCAAAACATGGCAGATGTGGTTTATAAAGGCGGGCACAACCGGACTGCGTAGTGCTGGCAACCTTTGTCCCTGACCCACTTTGGGAGTTACGTGCAGTAATTCCTGCACTCGTGCAATCGTTCACAGCCTCGTCTTGTCTATCTTGATCACCATCCTTGCGATGATCAAGCAGACAGTATTTGAATCTCAATTTCGACCCTCCAGGCTCATTCCTGGTTGGAAATACGCCGGCCCGTCAGGCTCTCTTAAGAAACACCATCCAAGCGATTGATCTTGAATGGTTTTTTATCCGGGTTGAGGTTCTGTTGCGACCAGTTTCATCCCCATTTTCTTGGCGCGCTGGTTCAAGTGCCACAGAACACGTTCGCGGTAGCGCTCTTCATAGTAGTCCTGACCTTTGTCGGTGTATTCCTCACCTTTGGTGAGCATCGTGTAGATCAGCCGCGCGAGCTTGTGCGCCGCAGCGGCGACCGCCTTTGATTTATCCATGCGCGAGCACATGCGTCTGAAGTACGCGCCCAGTGCAGATTGGCTCGGGCGTAGAGCCGCCGCAGCGAGCTTCAGCGCCTGAGCGGCATGGTTGGCGCATCGCTTGGTTTTGCCAGTCATCACCTTGCCTCCGGTGATCTTGGTACCCGGACACAACCCCAACCAGCTTGCAAAGTGGCCAACTGGGTATTCCGGTCGACCGTGAACGGTGATTCTGGCGGATCGTGAACAGCGATTCTGGTTTATCGTGAACAGTGATTCCGGTCGATCGTGAACGATT
>JAYVPR010000502.1:0-3056 GCA_043757245.1 Polaromonas sp.
ATTTTGAAAGAGCGCGGCATTGACACACCCACACCCGCCGCCTGCCCCACTACGCTGTGGGACGTGTTTGGAGACCTTGGCCACCCGGTGCGTGCCACCATTTCAGACATGGGCCCGCTGCTGCTGGGGCGCATGCTGAATTTGAATGATACCCAGGCGGGGGTGCTGAACATCGTCTTCAAAATTGCCGACGACAACGGCATGCTGCTGCTGGATTTGAAAGATTTGCGCGCTATGTTGCAGTACGTGGGCGACAACGGCAGCGAGTTCACCACCAAATACGGCAACGTCAGCGCGGCCAGCGTGGGGGCGATTCAACGCGGGCTGCTGCAAATTGAAAGCCAGGGGGCTGACAAATTTTTTGGCGAGCCGATGCTGAACATCAGCGACTTCATGCAAACAACTGACGGCCAAGGGGTCATCAACATCCTGACCGCTGACAAGCTGATGAACGCGCCGCGCCTGTACGCCACCTTTTTGCTGTGGATGCTGTCGGAGCTGTTTGAGCAGTTGCCCGAAGTCGGCGACCTGGAGCAGCCAAAGTTGGTGTTCTTTTTTGATGAGGCGCATTTGCTGTTTAACGAAGCGCCCAAGGTGCTGGTTGAGCGCATAGAACTGGTCGTACGGTTGGTGCGTTCAAAAGGTGTGGGCGTGTATTTCGTGACGCAGAATCCGCTGGATATTCCAGACACCGTTCTGGCTCAACTCGGCAACCGCGTACAGCACGCGCTGCGCGCCTTCACACCGCGCGACCAAAAAGCTGTCAAGGCCACAGCCCAAACCATGCGCCAAAAACCGGGGCTGGACATTGAAGCCGCGATCACTGAACTGGCTGTGGGCGAAGCTTTGGTCAGCTTGCTCGACGCCAAAGGCCGGCCCAGCATCACCGAGCGCGTGTACGTGCTGCCGCCGGGCAGCCAGATTGGCCCGATCACGCCTGAGCAGCGACTAGCCTTGTTGCAAAACTCGCTGGTTGCTGGCGTCTATGAAAAAAAGCAAGACCGCGAATCCGCCTACGAAAAACTGCAAGGTCGTGCCGTGGCCAGCGCCGCTACCGCACAAAGCGCACCGAATGGCGGCGCGGCAGGGAAAAACGATTCAGGCGGCATCATGGGCGGGCTGAAAGACGCGTTGTTTGGCACCACCGGCCCACGCGGCGGCGTGTATGACGGCCTGGCGCAAAGCATGGCCAAATCAGCTGTGCGCACCATCGGTTCCACCGTCGGGCGTGAGATTATTCGCGGTGTGCTGGGGTCATTGTTTGGCAAAAAACGCTGACAGTATTTATGAAAAACGTTCACCTGATTGACCACCCGCTGGTGCAGCACAAGCTGACGCTGATGCGCCGCAAAGATGCATCGACAAGTACCTTTCGCACGCTACTCAATGAGCTGTCAAGCCTGATGGCCTACGAAGTCACGCGTGACATGCCGCTGCAAGACGTGCAGATTGAAACCCCGCTAGAAACCATGACGGGCCGCATGATTGACGGTAAAAAGCTGGTGCTTGTGTCCATCCTGCGGGCAGGCAATGGCATTTTGGAGGGCATGCTGAACGTGGTGCCCGGCGCACGCGTCGGCCACATTGGTTTGTACCGTGACCCAGCCACACTGCAGGCGGTGGAGTATTACTTCAAAATGCCCAGTGACATGGCTGAGCGCGACATCATCGTTGTCGACCCGATGCTGGCCACGGGCAATTCAGCCATCGCCGCGATTGACCGACTGAAAAAACTACAACCCAAGTCCATCAAATTTGTTTGCCTGCTAACCTGCCCCGAGGGCATCACCAACCTGCAAAAGGCTCACCCCGATGTGCCGATCTACACCGCAGCGATTGACCGGCAACTGAACGACCACGGCTATATTTTGCCAGGGCTGGGTGATGCGGGGGACCGGATTTTTGGGACAAAATAAGTCATTTACCCAATAATTACTTGGTTTAATAGCTACTATTTCAATAGCATTTTTAGCAGCGATTGAGCTTAAACTGATGACTCTTCGATGGCATCAAATCAGCCCATGAACCACTGGCTGATGAAATCCGAACCCAGCGAATGTTCGGTTGACGATGCACTGGCCGCCAAAAACTCGACTGTGCCCTGGGTCGGCGTACGCAACTACCAGGCGCGCAACTTTATGCGCGATGCAATGCAAATAGGCGATGGCGTATTGTTCTATCACTCCAGCTGTGCTGAACCGGGTATCGTGGGCATCGCGCGCGTGGCATCGACGACCTACCCGGACCCAACGCAATTTGACCCCGAATCGCCATACTACGACGCAACATCAAAACCCACCGAGCCACGCTGGCTGCTGGTCGACGTGCAGATCGTCAAGAAAACACGCAACCTGACCCTGCCCGAGCTACGCGCCACCGCGGCGCTGGCTGAGCTGCAGGTGTTGAAAAAGGGCAACCGCTTGTCCATTACGCCAGTAACGGCGGAGCACTGGCGAGTAATTCTTGACATTCTATAAATTACACAGCTATAAATTTAGTAGCCATTAACGCCCGTATTTATTGGGCTTGCGCGAGCTGTGGCGAAAGAAGTCAGCATCTGCGTTGCCAGCTGGAAAGCAGCCTTCACAGGCTGGCGCAGTACATCGACGCCACACGGCACGCTTCGCGCCTAGCATCGCATCGCATCGCATCGCCGAATCCGACGGCCCAATGCACAACTTATTCCTGAACGAACCCTCAGCCAGCCAGCGATACACTTTATGTATGCCATTTCTGACTGCCGCCCTCTACAAGTTTGTTGAACTGCCCGACCACGCCGCGCTGCAAGCGCCGTTGCTGGCCATGTGCGAGGCGCAGGGCATCAAAGGCACGCTGCTGCTGGCCGCAGAAGGCATCAACGGCACGATAGCCGGGCGGCCAGACGATGTGTATACGGTGCTGGCTTACCTGCGCAGTGATGCGATATTTGAAAGTCGATTGGCCGCGCTGGAACACAAGGAATCATGGGCCAGCGCCATGCCGTTTTACCGCATGAAGGTGCGGTTGAAGAAAGAAATCGTCACCCTGGGCGTGCCCGATGTCCACCCGGCGTTGAT
>JAYVPR010000503.1:0-3055 GCA_043757245.1 Polaromonas sp.
CGAAAGTACAACATGACACTTTTTAAATCAACTTTTCTCGCCGTTATCGCTGTTTTCATAGGCGGCTCGGCTTTAGCGCAAACTCAAAACGTGAGCGTCGACGTCAAAGACGCCTGGGTACGCAGCACCGTGCCAGGCCAAAAAGGCACAGGTGCGTTCATGAAAATCACCGCCAAAGACGGCACCAAGCTGGTCGGTGTGTCATCACCCGTCGCGGGCGTGGGCGAGGTACATGAAATGAAGATGGAGGGCGACATCATGAAAATGCGCGCGTTGACGGTACTCGATTTGCCAGCTGGCAAAGCAGTTGAACTGAAACCCGGTGGCTACCACGTCATGCTGATGGATTTGAAGCAGCCGCTGCTCAAAGATACCAAAGTACCGCTGACGCTGATGTTCAAGGATGCCAAAGGTGTTCAGAGCAAGCTTGAATTGAGTTTGCCTGTCAGTGCCGTTGCGCCCAAAAACTAAACCGTCAATGCCGTTTCCAGATCGATACGACATTAGGCGCGAAGCCGCAGACAGTGCTACAACGGCCAAGGCGAAGCCGCAACATGTCGGATTGATCTGGAAATGGAATAAACCGTCAATCCCGCTTCAGGCTTGAGCCCAGCCGCCTGTAAACCGTGGCGCGGCTGATGCCCAAGGTTTTGGCGGCCTTCATTACATTGCCTCGCGCCTCGTCTACCGCTTTGCGGATGAGCCCGGTTTCAATGTCTTTCAAGGGCGGCGGCGGCGCAGCGGCAGGTGCATTGAACTGGGCGGCGGCTGGTGTGCCTGCCTGCCAAGCCATGACAGGCATGGCATGCAGCCGCAAGCCTGTCCACAGCGGTACTTCCAGCGCGGCCTTGTTGCTTTGCTTTCGCGCTGCATCAAACAGCATGTCAGGGGGCATCGCAAACAGGTCGCTGGCGTGCTGAACGGAACGACCTGCCGTCAACTGCGGCACCATCATCCTGGCCATCTGGTTGGCAGCCGTCACATAGCCGTCGGCGTTCAGGCACACCAGCCCATCAGTTTCGTCGCCCAACGTGCGGCCTGGCCAGTTCAGGCGGATCAGCAGGTCGTGTTGGCCTAACAAACGGCCAAGCGTTAATGCGTTTTCAATGCTGCGTGCCGACTGCGCCACCAAATGTTTTAACTCGGGCCGCTCGGCTGCTTCAATGCCTGTCAAGTCCAGCATGCCGATGCATTTGCCATCGGGTCCAAACAGCGGCGCACCAGCGCAGCTGTAGACAGAATTGGCATCGAAAAAATGCTCCCCCCTGTGCAACCATACGGGTTGCTGCTCTGTCAGGGCGGCGCTGATGGCGGTGGTGGCTAGAGCGCGCTCTGACAGGTCGGTGCCAATACGTGTGATCAGGTCGGCCCGGCGGTCGCTTCGGTCAATCGCCCCGTGCGCGTCAATCACCACGCCTTGTGCATCGGTCATCACGGCAAAGTAACGCGTACTGGCAATCGCCTGGCTCAGGCTTTGCAGCACTGGGCGTGCGGTACGGAGCAGGGCTTGGTTGGCTTCAACCAGTCGGGGCATGGCGGTGGACGCAATCATGTCAAAGCTGGGTTTTTGGTCAGGCGTTTTACCGCTGGCCAGGCAACGCTGCCACGATCGTTCAATCCATGCCTGCGTGCCCGTGCGCGACATGCTTTTGCCATCAAACAAAACTGCCTGCCGCGCCAGGGCAATCTGGTGCAGGCGCTGGTCGGGTGCGTTATGAGTAGCAGATGGCATGGGATATTATTTTGCGTTATTGAGCGGCGTAGACTGTTGCATTTTGAGAATATCCCTTTGCCAGCGCAAGTTGACAAGGGTTTAACCTAGGCTGGCAAGGTCACGCTAAACAAATAATCATTATTGGCCACCCAGCAGCCAATCCGTCAGCCAATCCACAAGTCAACCCATAAGCTAACAGGAGACAAGCCCATGCAAGTTCAGTTCACCGTCAATGGCAAAGCCGTTGACATCAACATGCCCGACAACACGCTGCTGGTGCAGGCGCTGCGTGAAAAGCTTCTTCTCACAGGCACCCATGTAGGTTGCGACACGGCCCAGTGCGGCGCCTGCACTGTCATCATGAATGGCCGCGCCGTCAAGTCTTGCAACATGCTGACGGCGCAGGCGCAAGGTGCAGATATCACCACCATTGAAGGCCTGGCCGCCAAAGACGGCACCATGCACCCTATGCAGGCGGCGTTTAAAGAATGCCACGGCCTGCAATGCGGCTTTTGCACCACTGGCATGGTGATGAGCGCGGTTGATTTGTGCAAGCATCACCCCAAGGCCAGCGAGATTGAAATCCGCGAGCAGCTGGAAGGCAACATTTGCCGCTGCACCGGTTACCAAAACATCGTCAAAGCGGTACAGCTTGGTCAGCAGACCATGCAGACAGCGTGATTTTTGCGGGACAGACCTGCGGACGTGCGTAGCACCCCGCTGCTCTGGCTCAAACTAATTCACTTTCTGATTAACTCTCTGATTTATTCTTAAGGAGCATTCTCATGGGCGCACCAGACTTCGTTAATTTGCCAAATATTGGCGTTCCAGTCCGTCGTAAAGAAGACTATCGTTTCCTAACCGGCTGCGGTCAGTACACCGATGACATCACACTCGCTAATCAGAGTCATGCGGTGTTTGTGCGTTCTCCGCACGCGCATGCCAACATCAAAAGCATTAACCTCAGCGCTGCCAAAGCCGCGCCCGGCGTACTGGATGTTTTTGTGGGCACCGATGTCGCCAACGACAAAATCAACGGCCTGCCATGCGGCTGGGGCATTACCAGCACCGATGGCAACCCGATGAAGGAGCCGCCACACCCGATTCTGGCGCAAGGCAAGGTGCGTTATGTGGGCGACCACGTGGCGATGGTGATTGCTGAAACATTGGAGCAGGCCAAAAACGCCGCTGAACTGGTCGAGGTAGATTACGACGTGTTAACCGCAGTGGTCAACGTGACCAAAGCCAAAACGGCCACCGCCCTGCATGAGGCAGCGCCCGACAACCATTGCTACAAATGGGCGATTGGCGACAAGGCGCTGGTCGATGCTGCTTTTACCA
>JAYVPR010000504.1:0-11342 GCA_043757245.1 Polaromonas sp.
CATCATCGGTATCCTGATGGCCAAGGACTTGCTGAAATTGCAGCGAGCGCCCGAGCTGAATATCAAAGCGCTGCTGCGTCCCGCTGTGTTTGTGCCCGAAAGTAAGGGCTTGAACGATTTGCTGCGCGAATTCAGAGGCAACCGCAACCATTTGGCGATTGTGATTGACGAGTTTGGTCGCACGGCGGGTTTGATCACGATTGAAGATGTGCTGGAGCAAATCGTTGGCGAGATAGAAGACGAGTTTGACATTGCCGAGGACGACGGCGATATTTTTGGCCTGCCCGATCGCAGCTTTCGTGTCAGTGGCGACACGTCGATTGAGCGCGTCAGCGAGGCTTTTGGCGTGAGCCTGATGGACGCCGACTTTGACACCATAGGCGGCTTGGTCGCCCACCGCATGGGCCACGTGCCCAAGCGCGGTGAAGGTTTTACGCTCGGCGGCCTGCAATTTACCGTGCTGCACACCAAGGGCGGCGCTGTGAAGTGGTTCAAGGTTGCGCCTGTGGGTGTGCAGACCGCTCTCGATTTGACTTGATGCGGTTTTTCAACCGCCAACCTTTTATTGGTCGGATTGCTATTGTATTAATAGCTGCATGCGCCCATGCTTTAAGCATTGCGTGGCCTTTTGAATTCATTTTGACGCAAGGCCAGCCAGTCTGGTGGTTGCAGTTGCTAGCCATGGTTTTACTGGTCTGGCAACTTGATTTGGTCAAAACAAAACGCCAGGGCGCGTGGCTGGGTTGGCTGTTTGCTTGCGTCATGCAGGTAGCCACCTGGTGGTGGCTGTTCATATCGTTGAACAAGTATGGCGGCCTGGCAGCACCGCTGACTGTCATCGCCATCGTTGGACTGGCGGCTTTTTTAGCGCTGTATTATGCTGCGGCTTGTGCGCTGTTTGTAGCTATAGCGCCTATCAATCGGGCAGGACGTGCTATTTTATTTGCAGCGCTTTGGCTGCTGGCCGAGATCGGCCGGGTGGCGCTTTTTACCGGCTTTCCATGGGGTGAGGGCGGCTATGCGCAGTTGGATGGGCCGTTTGCGAATCTTGCTGCGTGGGTCGGCGTGCATGGGTTGACGTTTGGCGTGGCATTGCTGGCAGCTGGAATCATGTCGATGAGATTCACATTTCAAACTAATCGCAGTATCTTCGGCTTAAGAAATATTTTACTTGGCTTGGGTCTGGCGTCGGTTGTGCTCGTTATTGTTAATGTCAGTGAAAACCTTGCCTCGCGCTACAGCGCAGCCATCCCTAACCCCATCACCGTTACCCTGCTGCAAGGCAACATTGCCCAAGACCAGAAGTTTCAACCCACAGGCGGCTTGCCCGATGCACTCAATTGGTACGGCCAGCAACTGCTGGCAGCCACCACGTCGCTGGTCGTCACGCCTGAAACCGCCATCCCGCTTTTGCCCCCCCAGTTGCCTGAAGGCTATCTGGATGCACTGATCAACCGATTCACCAACCCCCCGCCAGGTGCCGCCCAAACGGCGGCTTTGATTGGCATGCCGCTGGGTAACAGCCAGCAGGGTTACACCAACTCAGCCATAGCGCTTAAACCAGGCAGCAGCAACACGATTTACCAATACGACAAGTACCATCTGGTGCCGTTTGGCGAGTTTGTACACCCCTTGTTCAAATGGTTTTTGGCCATCGTCAATATCCCGCTGACAGACTTCAACAGCGGCTCTATCAGCCAGCCATCGTTCGTCTGGCAGGGCCAACGCATCGCACCGAATATTTGCTATGAAGATTTGTTTGGTGAAGAACTGGCCGCCAGGTTTATCGACCCAAGCGTCGCGCCGACGATGATGGTCAATATCAGCAACATTGCGTGGTTTGGCAACACGATTGCCATCGACCAGCACCTGAACATCTCGCGCATGCGCTCGCTTGAGTTTGAACGGCCCATGGTGCGCGCCACCAACACCGGCGCCACCGCCATCATTGACCACCGTGGTCAGGTCACGCACCTCTTGGCACGCCATACACGCGGCGCGTTGGTGGGCTCGGTTGAGGGCCGTAGCGGCATCACGCCCTATGCCTGGTGGGCAGCGCGTTTTGGTTTGTGGCCGTGGTGGGGGTTGATTTTTGCTATTATTTTAATAGCTGCTTGCGCCCGTATTTATTGGCATATAGAGCTAAAAAATCCCTGAAAAGAGGCTGAAGGATTATGCTGCGAACGGTTTGCTCGAAGATATGCACTCCCCTTATTCCATTTCCATATCAATCCGACATGTTGTTGCTTCGCCTTGCCGTGCTATAGCACTGTCTCCGGCTTCGCGCCTAATGTCGAATCGATCTGGAAACGGAATTATTTCAAATCACCATCCACATAGTACCAACGCCCCGCTTCGCTAACGAAGCGGCTCAGCTCATGTATGCGCCCACCACGACCCTGTATGCGGTAGCGGGCTACAAATTCAACCTGGGCATGGTCTGCGTCACTGACTGTGTGGCGACGTACTTCCAGACCCAGCCACTTTGTACCTTCATCAACCGACACATCAGCTGGTCGGGTGCTGGCATGCCACGTGGCCAACAAGTAATCAACACGGCCCAATACGAATGCGCTGTAACGCGATCGCATCAGGCTGATCGAGTCTGGGGCAGGTGTGTTCTCAAAATCGTTGAGGTAGCGGGCGCAGCAGTGGGTAAACGCGACGGTCTTCTTCGACTGATTCAATCTGCCGCAGGAGCAGCTTGGCTCAGGCAAGCTCAAACCATTTCACGCCAACGCCCGGCCAATAATGATCTTCTGCACATCAGATGTGCCTTCATAAATCTGGCACACCCGCACGTCGCGATAAATGCGCTCGACAGGAAAGTCGCTCACATAACCGTAGCCACCCAGCGTTTGCAAGGCTGCGCTGCAAACTTCTTCAGCCATCTCACTGGCAAAGAGCTTGGCCATGGCCGCTTCTTTCAGGCAGGGCAGGCCTGCATCGCGCAGGCTGGCGGCGTGCCAGGTCAACTGCCGGGCTGCTTCAATTTGCGTCGCGCAATCGGCCAGCCTGAACCCTACCGCCTGGTGGTTGATGATGGCGCTGCCAAAGCTGGTTCGCTCTTTGGCGTAGGCCAGTGCCACATCAAACGCACTGCGCGCCATACCGATGCTTTGCGCGGCAATGCCGATGCGCCCGCCTTCAAGCGCACTCAAAGCAATCTTGTAGCCTTCACCTTCCTGGCCAATCAGGTTGTCAAAGGGTATCAGGCAGTTGTCAAAGTTGACCTGTGCGGTGTCGCTGGAATGCTGGCCCAGCTTGTCTTCCAGCCTGTTCGCGCTGTAGCCAGGCGTGCTGGTCGGCACGATGAAGGCGCTCATGCCTTTTTTGCCTGCGCCCTTGTCAGTGACCGCGATGACGATGGCGACATGGCCATTTTTACCGCTTGTAATGAACTGCTTGACACCGTTGATGACGTAACCACCAGCGTTTTTGACGGCTGTGGTTTTGAGCGACGACGCATCGCTGCCCGCATGCGGCTCGGTCAGGCAAAAAGCGCCCAGCATGTGGCCTTGTGCCAGTGGTGTGAGCCACTGCTTTTTTTGCTCTGCGTTGCCGTAGCGCATGAGGATCGCATTGACCGGGCAGTTCGTCACGCTGATCGCCGTGCTGGTACCGCCATCGCCAGCGGCGATTTCTTCAATCACCACAGCCAGCGTCAAATAGTCAAGCCCCGCACCGCCCAGATCTTCAGGCACGCAAATGCCGTAGGCGCCCAGCGCGGCCAGGCCTCGGTGTGCTAGGGCGGGGAAGGTGTGCGCTTTGTCCCAGGCTGCGGCGTGCGGCCAGAGTTCTTGCACGCAGAAGTCGCGCACCGCGTCTCGGACTTGCTGTTGCTCCGGGTTAAGTATCAAAATTGCCTCCAGCCGAATAAATACGCGGGTACAAAGCTATATATTTTATAGCAATTCAATGGCCATGGCGGTGCCTTCACCACCGCCAATGCACAGCGTGGCAATGCCGCGTTGAAGGCCCCGTGCCTTCAGCGCATACAGCAGCGTCACGATGATGCGCGCGCCGCTGGCACCAATCGGGTGGCCCAACGCACACGCGCCGCCGTTGACGTTGACGATGTCGTGGCTGATACCGAGCTCGGCCATCGCAGCCATCGGGACCACGGCAAAGGCTTCATTGACTTCCCACAGGTCAACGTCTTTCACGCTCCAGCCGATTTTCTTGAGCAGCTTGTTGACGGCGCCGACCGGCGCGGTGGTGAACCATTCCGGCTCTTGCGCAAAGGTGGCGTGGCCGACGATACGGGCGATCGGCTTGGCACCCAGCTCTTTAGCGGTGGACTCGCGCGCCAGGACCAGCGCGGCAGCGCCGTCGTTGATGGACGAGCTGGATGCGGCGGTGATGGTGCCGTCTTTCTTGAAGGCGGGTTTCAGCGTGGGAATCTTGTCGAGTTTGACCTTGCTCGGGCCTTCGTCGATGGAGATCACGGTCTCGCCACTGCGGCTCTTGACGGTGACGGGCGCGATCTCAGCGTTGAAGGCCCCCGACTCGGTGGCCGCCTTGGCGCGGTTCACGCTTGTGGTGGCGAAAGCGTCCTGCGCCTCGCGGGTGAACTTATATTTGTCAGCGCATTGCTCGCCAAATGTGCCCATGGCGCGGCCCGGCTCGTAGGCGTCTTCCAGGCCGTCGAGCATCATGTGGTCATAAATGCGGTCATGGCCGATGCGCACGCCACTGCGGCCCTTGAGCATCAGGTGCGGCGCATTCGTCATGCTTTCCATGCCGCCCACCACCATCACGTCGCGGCTGCCAGCCACCAGTTGGTCATGCGCCAGCAGCGTAGCTTCCATGCCAGAGCCGCACATTTTGGACAGCGTGACCGCGCCTGCGCTGGCAGGTAAGCCGCCTTTAAAGCCTGCTTGCCGCGCGGGTGCCTGGCCCTGGCCGGCCATCAGGCAGTTGCCGAACAACACCTCATCGACCTTGTCAGCAGCAATGCCTGCGCGCTCAACAGCGGCTTTGATGGCTGTGCCACCCAGATCATGGGCCGACAGACTGGAAAAGTCGCCCTGGAATGCGCCCATGGGGGTACGGGCAGCGCCCAAAATAACGATTGAATCAGACATGGTTTTTTCCTTTAAAAAATAAATCTTTTATCAAGCCAGTGAAATATTTTTAGCCTGAGCAAAACGCTTGTCCTGCTCATACGGGAACACGTCAAACACATGCCCGGCCTGAATGCGGGACTGGTGGTTTTGCCAGAAGGCGGCATCGAGCAAATCAGCGTGGTGCCGCATGAAGACTTCTCGCACCGCGTCATTGCCCAGCAAAAAAGGTGCAAAAGTTTCAGGGAACACGTCTTTAGGCCCGACCGAATACCAGATCTCGCCGCTCATTTCGTCCTCTTCATTGCGCGGCGTGGGTACTTTGCGAAACTTGCAGTCGGTGATGTATTCGATCTCGTCGTAGTCGTAAAACACCACCTTGCCGTGGCGCGTGATGCCAAAGTTTTTCCACAGCATGTCGCCCGGAAAGATGTTGGCGGCTACCAAGTCCTTGATCGCATTGCCATACTCAACGACAGCGCGTTCAATCTGCTCTTTGGCAGCCGGCTCGTGTGCCCCAACATCAAAAGCCTCCTGCAAATAAATATTCAGCGGAATCATACGGCGCTCAATATAGACGTGCTTGATGATCACTTCCGCGTGACCATCGCCATCGCGGTCAGATATTTCAAGCTGGCTGGGCGCAAACTTTTCAATCTCGGCAATCAGCTCATCGTCAAAACGGGCGCGTGGAAAAGCCACCTCGCTGTATTCCTGCGTGTCGGCCATACGTCCTACCCGGTCGTGCTGTTTGACGAGCAAATACTTGGCCTTAATTTGCTCGCGCGTGGTGTCTTTTTGCGGCGGGTAGTAGTCCTTGATGACCTTGAACACATACGGGAAACTGGGCAAGTCAAACACCAGCATGACCATGCCCTTGATGCCAGGTGCAATGCGAAACTTGTCTGTTGAGTGCCGCAAGTGGTACAAAAAGTCGCGGTAAAAAAGTGTCTTGCCCTGCTTGGCCAGGCCCAATGCATTGTAAATTTCAGCACGCGGCATGCGTGGCATCATGCTGCGCAAAAATTGCACGTAAGCCGATGGTATGCCAATGTCCACCATGAAGTACGCACGCGCAAAGCTGAACAAAATGAGCAGATCGTCCTCACCAAACAATGCCGCGTCAATCACCAGCTTGCCATTCTTGTTGTGCAGCAGTGGCAGTGCTATCGGCAGTTCATTAAAACCATTGATGATTTTGCCAACAACGTATGCGCCCTTGTTGCGATAGAACAGGCTGGACAGCACCTGGATCTGAAAGTTGGCACGCACTTTGACATCGCCCAAACGTTTTTGCAAAGCATCAACCACGTAGCCTGCATCACGCGTCAGGTCTTCAAACCCAAGCCGCAGGTCAAAGTCTTGCACCAGCTTGATGATGTTGGTTTGCAAGTTGTCAAGGCTGGGGTAGTAGGCGCGGTAAGTTGGTTTGGCGCTGGGTTCCTCGTTTTCGATGTACTCAGTGCTGACGGCTGGCCGAACGAATATAAAGTTGTTCTGAAAATAACTGCGGTGCAAAATTTTGGTGGTCACCGAGTTGAAGAAGGTTTCGGCCAGCTCCGGCTGCTGGTGGTTCACCAACAAGCCGATGTAATGCAGCTTGACCTGCTGCCAGACATCCATGGTTTGCTCACCGGCCTTGAATTCACGCTCCAGCCGCATGGAAGCTTCGCGCACGCGAAGGTCGTAAAACTCAATCCGCTCACGCTGGGCGCGTTGCTGGCCGTGCCAGTCTGCGGTTTCAAACCGATGCTTGGCTCTAGCCGACTCGGTGCGAAACAACTGGTAGTGGCGGTTAAAGCCGTCCATCATTGCTTTGGCAATGTCGTAGGCAAGGGGAGAGTCCAGGCGTTGGGGAAACATAAATGCTATCAATTAAATAGCTGTTTGCGTATTTTTTCCGTGACGCAAACGGCTAAATACTTGTGAAACTGCAGCTTTGCGCAACTCTTGCAGCTGCTGCGGGCTAGACACGGAAACCAACAGGTCTTGCAGCAGGCCATCGTGCACACCGTAAATCCAGCCATGCACAGTTACCACGCGGCCACGCGCCCAGGCATCTTTCATGACCGTGCTGTGGCACACGTTAACCACCTGCTCCACCACATTTAACTCGCACAGCATATTCAGGCGCTGCAAAGCAGCTGCTGACTGCAGGCCATCTTTGTAGCGGTCGCGCACATCCTGTATGTGGCGAATCCAGTTGTCTGCCAGCCCAATTCGCGCGTCGTCCAGCGCAGCTTGTACCCCACCGCAACCGTAATGGCCACACACAATCACGTGCTCGACTTCCAGCAAATCTACTGCATATTGAATAGTGGACAGCGCATTCAGATCACTGTGTACCACCACATTGGCCACGTTGCGGTGTACAAATACTTCACCCGGCTCTAGCCCTGTGATTTGGTTGGCTGGCACGCGGCTGTCGCTGCAGCCAATCCACATGTAGCGCGGTTTCTGTTGCTCCGACAAACTGGTAAAAAAGCCGGGACGCTGAAGCACCGTCTCCGCCGCCCAGGTCCGGTTGTGTTGAAGTAAATGTCTCAGTGGCATGGTGGCTTCAGGTCTTCAAGCGGTCTCAGCAAATAACTCCCGGCCAATCAACATGCGCCGAATCTCGCTCGTGCCGGCGCCAATCTCGTACAGCTTGGCATCGCGCCACAAGCGCCCGAGCGGGTAGTCGTTGATGTAGCCGTTGCCGCCAAATACCTGCACACCTTCACCGGCCATCCAGGTAGCTTTTTCGGCACACCACAAAATGACGGAGGCGCAATCTTTGCGTACTTGGCGTACGTGTTCTGTGCCCAGCATGTCCAGGTTCTTGCCGACGGTGTAGCAAAACGCCCGGCCCGCTTGCAGCACGGTGTACATGTCGGCAACTTTGCCTTGAATCAATTGAAACTCGCCAATGCTTTGGCCAAATTGCTTGCGGTCGTGAATGTAGGGCACAACGTTGTCCATCACCGACTGCATGATGCCGATGGGTCCGGCGGCCAATACGGCGCGTTCATAGTCCAGTCCGCTCATCAATACTTTGGCACCGCCGTTCAAGCCGCCCAATATCTGGCTGGCGGGTACCTCCACGTTGTTAAAAACCAATTCACCCGTGTGGCTGCCGCGCATGCCGAGTTTGTCGAGCTTTTGCGCGCATGAAAAGCCTTTCATGTTTTTTTCAATCAGGAAAGCAGTCACGCCGCGTGCGCCCAGTTCAGGTTCTGTCTTGGCATACACCACCAGCGTGTCGGCATCCGGACCATTGGTGATCCACATTTTGACGCCGTTCAGCAGGTAATAACCCCCCTTGTCCTCGGCTTTCAGCTTCATTGAAATCACATCGCTGCCCGCACCGGGCTCGCTCATGGCCAGTGCACCCACATGTTCACCGGTGATGAGTTTGGGCAAGTACTTTTGCCGTTGCTCAGGCGTGCCGTTGCGTTTGATCTGATTCACGCACAGGTTGCTGTGCGCGCCATAGCTCAAACCCACCGAGGCGCTGGCGCGGCTGATTTCTTCCATCGCAATCATGTGCGCCAGGTAGCCCATGCCTGCGCCGCCATACGCTTCGCTCACGGTGATACCCAGCACGCCGAGTGCGCCCATTTTTTGCCACAGGTCGGTAGGGAACAAGTCGTTTTTGTCAATTTCGGCAGCGCGAGGCGCGATTTCGGCTTGCGCAAACTCACGCACCGCATCGCGCAGCGCATCAATGTCTTCACCTAGTTGAAAATTCAGGCCGGGCAGGTCAGTCATAGCGGTGCTTCCAGATAAATTCAATAAGTTTTTGCGACAGGAACAAGCGTTTGCTGCATCACAGCGCAAGCGGTTTGCTTGCCGCTGGCATCGACGTGCATCACCTCTGCGGTGGTCACGATGATGCGCTTGCCCGCCTTGACGACGCGGCCAATGGCGCGCAGCTCGCCGCCGTTAAAACTTGCGAGAAAATTGATTTTGTATTCAACTGTGGTGACTTCCATGTCGGGCGGCGTTTCTGTCAGGGCGGCATAACCGCCGGCAATGTCGGCCAGCGCGCCCATGGCACCGCCATGAAAGCCGCCCTGCTGCTGCGACACACGCTCTGAATGGGGCAGAGAAACTTCGCAAAACCCAAGCTCCACCCGCAGCAGTTTTGCCCCCAGGTTTTGCATCATGCCCTGGCGCAAAAAGCTGGTTTCTATGCGCTTATAAAGTTCGGATTGATCGGGCATCGCCATGTTTATGGATTGACGTTTACGTAAACGTCAATTATGACTTACTTTGCTTTTTCCGCCTTGGTCAGAAGCGATTTGGCTTCTTTCTCGTGCGTGCGAATCTCCGCCAGGTTGGCCTGCAAATCCAGCAATTGCGCCTCCAGCTTGACGCGGTGGTCCGTCAGCACGGTTAAAAACTTGCGCATTTGCGGCGCGGTGTCGCGCGGGCTGTCGTACGAGTCAATGATTTCCTTGGCCTCAACCAGCGACAGGCCAAGGCGCTTGGCACGCAGCGTGAGCTTGAGCCGCGTGCGGTCCCGTGCGGTGTACACCCGGTTGCGGCCGCCTGCGCCCTCGCGCTGCGGCTGCAACAAGCCCATGTCTTCATAAAAACGCATGGCACGGGTGGTCAGGTCAAACTCTTTAGCCAGGTCGCTGATGGTATAGGTGGCAGTTGTTGTGGCCATGGTGATGGTGATGGTTCAAGTTATGCATTGGCGACAACTTTGCGAGGCAAAGTTGTACTGACGGTATGACTATGGTGGCTTGCCATGACGTTTACGTAAACGTCAACTAAAAATGAGAATGAATAGTACATGAACCCGTACATAGACCCGTACACGAACATACTTAAACAGCGACTCGATCACCCGTTTGGCGAAAGTTTGAACACATCAAGGCTCGAGAGGGTTGCTACGCCAACCCGATATCCAGTGTGCCCACTTACTTGTGCTGCTCAAGGGCTGCGATTGCGACTGACCAACCGGACACTTCACAAGGGCTGCTGGGCTGGCTCTGTGGGCTTGGCGACTTCATGTGAAAGCGCCATGTAAAAGCTGGCGCCGGTAGGACTGGTCTCGGCCCACACCCGACCACTGTGCCGCTCGGCGACGCTCTTGACGGTCGCCAGCCCCAGGCCGTTACCGGGAAAATCTGCCGATGAATGCAGTCGCTGGAATGCGGTGAAAAGTTTGTCGGTATAGGCCACATCAAAGCCCACACCGTTGTCCGAGACCTGCAGCACCGTTTCATGGGGTACCTTGCCGGGCAGCAGGGTTACGCGTATCCAGCCTTCCGGTTTTCTGGCGGTGAACTTCCAGGCATTGTCGAGCAGGCAGGTTAGCGCCCTGGCGAACAGGATTTTGTCGGCCACCATCGTCCGTGAGGTGTCGAGCTCCATGAGCACTACGCGGTGAGGGTCACGCCTCCTGAAGTCTGCGATTAGCAGCTTGCACAGGGCCGCGATGTCGACAGCTTCCATCTGGCCTGGCAGAGGCAGTTGTACCAGTACGCGCAGGTCGTCGACCAACCTGGCAAGCTGGCTGATGCTCGCCTGTATGCGGTTGACGTAACGTCTGCCGGCATCGTCGAGCACCGCCGAGTATTTGTCGCCCAGCACGGCGGCAAAGCCGTTGGCCGAGTGAAGCGGGCCCAGTAGATCGTTGGACAGGGCATAGGTGAAGGCTTGCAGGTCGCGGCTGGACTTTTTCAGCTCGGCATGAACCTTCGTTAGCTCTTCTTCTAATTCTGCGTTCTCGCGCCGCAGTGCACGGTCACCCAGATGCCGTTCTGTGACATCGGCCAGGCTGACAAAGATAGCTTTGTGCTCATTCCAGCGAATACTTCCGCAGGCCAGCTCGACCAGCACCACCTGGCCGCCCCTCTTTTCTTGTTTGCAGACCTCTACTGCGAGTTTCCCATCGTGCGCGCCGATGCGACGGTCAATGGAGGTGAGCAGCGCGACGCCCTCGCCATCCGGGAAGAGTGCGCCCATTTTGAGTCTCAAAAACATATGGCGGGGAATGCCATAGAACTCCACAGCCGCCTGATTGACTGCGATGATGTGCAGCGAGACGGTATCAAATACCCACATCGGGTTAGGATTGACATTGAACATAAGGTCATTGCGGCGCTCGCTGTCCTTTAGGAGGAGCGCCGTATTTTTAGCTAGACCCACATCGCGCAAGCTGACGCTGCAACCTGCCGGGTTGAGTATGAAGGTGTATTCCGTCCAACTGCCCTCAAACTCATCGTGGACGATGAAATGGTGTTGCAAGGAAGAAGTCAGGCCCAGGTTGGTGGAGGCGAG
>JAYVPR010000505.1:0-3042 GCA_043757245.1 Polaromonas sp.
CGGCCGACGATATCAACAATTGCGCTCATTATTTTCCTTAAACAAGTAGAAAACGTTTAGACCGGGGCCGCCACGCCTTCGACCAAAACCATATTGAAAAATTCAGTTGTACCCGCACGTTTTGCCCGGGCTGCGCTGTACATTTCACCATCGTAAAAAGCTTTGGCCGCGTCATAGCTTGGAAAGCGCAACATGGCGATTCGACCGGGTGCCCATTGCCCCTCCATGGTTTCAAAGCGGCCACCACGCACCAGATACTCACCGCCTGCTGCAGCAACCGCTGCAGGTGCAAGCGCCATGTATTGCTTGTATTGCTCCATATCGGAGATCAGCATGTCAACAATAATGTAAGCAGCGCTCATGTTGTTCCTTCACAAATTTAATTAAAATAGTTTTCAAGAAAACCGTTTTTCTTGGTCACGCGGTCCAGTTCAAGCAGCGTTTCCAGCAGGGCTTTCATGTGTTTTAACGGGACGGCATTGGGTCCGTCGCTCATTGCCTTGGCCGGGTCGGGATGGGTTTCCATAAAAAGGCCAGCCACGCCAACCGCTACCGCTGCACGCGCCAGTACCGGCACCATCTCACGCTGGCCACCGCTACTGGTACCGTTGCCGCCGGGTAGTTGCACTGAATGGGTGGCATCAAACACGACAGGTGCCTGGGTCTCACGCATGATGGCAAGGCTACGCATGTCGGACACCAGATTGTTGTAGCCAAAACTCGCACCACGCTCGCAGGCCATAAAGCGGTCTTCGCTTAAGCCCTTGTCTCGCGCAGCGGCTCTGGCCTTGTCGATAACGTTTTTCATGTCACCCGGCGCGAGGAACTGGCCTTTTTTAATATTGACCGGCTTGCCTGATTGCGCCACAGCGGTGATGAAGTCAGTCTGGCGGCACAAAAAAGCTGGCGTTTGCAGCACATCAACGACGGCGGCAACGGTTTGAATGTCCGCCTCAGAATGTACGTCGGTCAAGATCGGTACGCCCAGGTCGCGTTTGACCTTGGCCAGTATTTCAAGGCCCTTGTGCATACCTGGCCCGCGAAAAGTCGTACCGCTGGAGCGATTGGCCTTGTCGTAGCTGGACTTGAAGATGAACGGAATGCCCAGGGAGGCCGTAATTTCCTTGAGCGTGCCCGCTGTATCCATCTGCAATTGCTCAGACTCAATCACGCAGGGGCCTGCAATCAAGAAAAAAGGCTTGTCGAGGCCAATGTCAAATCCGCAGAGCTTCATCTCAGGCCACCACTTTCAATGCCTTGCCTTCAACCTGATGGTCCAGCGCGGCTTTGATGTACGCATTGAACAGCGGGTGGCCCGCCCACGGTGTGGATTTGAACTCAGGGTGAAACTGCACACCGACAAACCAAGGGTGAATGGCTTGCGGCAGTTCAACAATCTCGGTCAGTTGCTCACGCTGCGTCAGGGCTGAAATGATCAAGCCACTTTCACGCAGCTTGTCCAGGTAATTCACGTTGGCCTCGTAACGGTGGCGATGGCGTTCTGTCACCACATCGCCGTAAATCTTGTGCGCCAGCGTGCCTGGTGCTACGTCCGAGCTTTGCGCGCCCAGGCGCATGGTACCGCCCATATCTGATTTTTCATCACGGGTTTTGATGGTGCCGTCTTCGTCTTTCCATTCGGTGATCAACGCAATGACCGGGTGCGGGGTTTGCGGGTCAAACTCGGTGCTGTTCGCACCCTTGAAGCCCGCCACGTGGCGCGCAAATTCAATGGTGGCTACTTGCATGCCCAGGCAAATGCCGAGATAGGGTATTTTGTTTTCACGCGCATAACGGGCAGCGCAAATCTTGCCTTCCACACCACGCACGCCAAAGCCGCCGGGTACCAAAATGCCGTCAAATTTAGCTAGGTGCGAAACATTCGCGTCGGTGATGGTTTCTGAATCGATGTACTCAATCACCACCTTGGCGTGGTTCTTCATGCCTGCGTGGCGCAATGCTTCGTTGAGTGATTTGTAGCTGTCGCTCAGGTCGACATATTTTCCGACCATGGCAACATGGATTTCATTTTTGGGATGCTCGGTCGCGTACACCAAGTCATCCCAGCGCTTCAAGTTTGCAGGCGGGGTGTTCAGGCGAAGCTTGTCGCAGATCAGGCCGTCCAGGCCCTGCTCGTGCAACATGCGCGGCACTTTGTAAATGGTGTCAACGTCCCACATCGAGATCACGCCCCACTCAGGCACATTCGAAAACAGCGAAATTTTTTCACGCTCTTCGGCTGGTATCGGCCTGTCAGCGCGGCACAGCAGCACGTCGGCCTGAATACCAATTTCACGCAGCTGCTTGGCGGTGTGCTGGGTGGGTTTGGTTTTCAATTCGCCGGCAGCGGCAATCCAGGGCACATAACTCAAATGCACAAAAACCGTGTTGTTGGCACCCAGGCGCAGGCTCATTTGCCGCACAGCTTCTAAAAACGGCAGTGATTCAATGTCACCTACCGTACCGCCAATTTCAACAATCGCCACGTCGACCGCATCAGGTGTTTCAAACCCGGCGCCACGTTTGACAAAGTCTTGAATTTCGTTCGTGACGTGCGGGATGACCTGCACGGTTTTACCCAGATAGTCGCCCCGACGTTCCTTTTCGAGCACGCTTTTGTAGATTTGACCGGTGGTGAAGTTGTTGGCCTTTTTCATGCGCGTTTCAATGAAACGCTCATAGTGGCCAAGGTCGAGATCGGTTTCTGCGCCGTCATCGGTCACAAACACCTCGCCGTGTTGAAATGGCGACATGGTGCCTGGGTCTACATTCAGGTAGGGATCCAGCTTGATGAGAGTGACTTTGAGGCCTCGCGATTCCAGGAGCGCAGCTAAAGAGGCTGAGGCGATTCCCTTGCCCAGGGAAGACACCACACCGCCGGTGACGAAGACAAATTTGGTCATCATTTAGTCGTTTCAGGCACAAGCTTGCGCTTGCTCCGGTGGGAAATGTTGATTATAGGCGTTGACTTATTTGGCGCAACGCGCAGTGCGCAAACTGATACATTGCTGGGCATGACATCCTCATTACATACGGCCCCTG
>JAYVPR010000506.1:0-3042 GCA_043757245.1 Polaromonas sp.
GGTATCTGGATCGAAACCATGACACCAACTCTGCTGCTGCGTTCTTGGCCGCTTCTCTTGGAATCAAGTCGCTTCAACAGTTAACGAGGACATAGCCTATTTTAATAGTAAATTGAACGAATAAAATGCGGACGTGACGAATTTTTGAGACTGCGCGTTAACATCCGGCGATGGATAAAACTGACGCCTTGCCACGTGATGCCCAGAGCATTCTGGAGCTGGCGGCGCGCTCCATGTTTCATTTGTTTTCCAATATCAGCCAAGGCATGTTCCTGGTGGATCGCACGGGCCGCATCGTCTGGCTCAATGATGGTTACAAGCGGTTTTTGCCGGCGCTGGGCTTTTCGTCGGTGGACCAGTTTGTCGGCCACATGGTTGAAGAAGTCATCCCCAACACGCAGATGCGGCGGGTGCTGGAAACCGGTGAAGCGTTTCTGATTGACCTGCTAACCAACCGTGCAGGCACTTTTGTTGTCAGCCGCATTCCTTTGCGCGAGGAAAGTGGCGGTGACGTGATTGGTGCCATCGGCATCGTGCTGTTTGACCAGCCTGAAACGACCTTGCAGCCGCTGATCAGCAAGTTCGCGCTGCTGCACCGCGACCTGGACGACGCGCGGCGCGAGTTGGCCAGCCAGCGCCTGCGGCACACCGGTGGGCAGCGCCAGTCCAAGCACACGTTTGCCAGTTTTATAGGCACCAGCCCGGCGGCGGTAGAGGTCAAACGCCAGGCTCGCCGCGCGGCGCAAACATCCAGCCCGGTGCTGCTGTTAGGTGAAACAGGTACCGGCAAAGAGCTGCTGGCCCATGCCATTCACGCTGCATCGGCGCGAGCACGCGGCCCGTTTATCAGCGTCAATATCGCTGCCGTGCCCGACACCCTGCTGGAGGCTGAATTTTTTGGCGTAGCGCCCGGCGCGTACACAGGCGCAGACAGCAAGGGGCGTGAAGGCAAGTTCAAACTGGCCGATGGCGGCACGCTGTTTCTGGACGAGATTGGCGACATGCCCCAGGCGCTGCAAGCCAAGCTGCTGCGCGCGCTGCAAGAGGGCGAAATTGAACCGCTGGGTTCAAACAAGCTGATTCCGTTTGATGCGCGGGTGATTGCCGCTACGTCGCGCGACTTGGCTACGCTGGTGCGTGACGGCAAGTTTCGTGAAGACCTGTTTTACCGCCTCAACGTGCTGCCCGTGCGCGTACCGCCCCTGCGTGAGCGGCGCTCTGACATCCCGGCGTTGCTGGAGGTGATGGGTGAAGAAATGGCGCTGCGCAGCGGCGACCGCCAGCCTGAACTGTCGCTCGACGCGCTGGCGCTGCTGTCGGCGCAAACCTGGCGCGGCAATATTCGTGAGCTGCGCAACGTGCTCGAACAATTGGCCATGCGCAGCGATTCGGCCAGCATTGGCCGTGCGCAGGTGGAAGATGTTTTGAAAGAGTCTGGCGTTGAACGCATTTCGCCAGCGCTGGCCGCACCGGATGCATCAAGTGCTGCGCCAGACCCCTTGCGCCCGCTGGCCGAACAGGTTGCAGCGCTGGAACGCCGCGCTATTGCTGCCGCCATGCATGCGACTGGTGGCAACAAGCTGGCAGCCTCGCGCCTGTTGGGTATCTCGCGTGCCAAACTCTATGAACGTCTGGATAACCCTGATCGAAAATAATGCAATTGCCTTTAAATAAGACAATTTAAATGTATGGGTTTCATGCACTAATCATGGCAACATAAAAATATTGTTTTAAATCAAAGGCTTGCATCCTGCACAAGCTGGCACGACATGTGCAATGATGCTACATACCCATAAAAGGAGACATCCATGCACCGTCGCAACCTGATCGCATTTGCCGCCACCACCATCGCCATCGCCACCGCACTTGTTTCGCCGCTGGCGCTCAGCCAGTCTGGTGGCACTATCAAAATCGCCCACATTTACAGTAAAACTGGCCCGCTGGAAGCCTATGGCAAACAGACGGCGACTGGCTACATGATGGGTCTGGACTACGCCACTGGCGGCACCATGATGGTGGCTGGCAAAAAGCTGGTGGTGATTGAAAAAGACGACCAGGGCAAGCCTGACCTGGGCAAAAGCCTGTTGGCCGCAGCTTACGGCGACGATAAGGTTGACCTGGCCGTTGGGCCCACCGCATCGCCCGTTGCGCTGGCCATGCTGCCGGTGGCAGAAGAGTACAAAAAAATCCTGCTGGTTGAGCCCGCCGTGGCGGACTCGATCACCGGCGACAAATGGAACAAATACATCTTTCGTACCGGGCGCAACAGCTCGCAGGATGCCATAGCCAATGCGGTAGCGCTAGACAAAGCCGGCGTGACCATTGCCACCATGGCACAAGACTCCGCTTTTGGCCGTGACGGCGTGAAGGCTTTTAAAGAGGCGATTAAAAACGCCAAGCTGGTCCATGAAGAGTATTTGCCACCCGCAACGTCTGACTTCACGGCGGGCGGCCAGCGGCTGATAGACAAGCTGAAAGACCAGCCGGGTCGCAAAGTAATTTTCATCATCTGGGCCGGCGGCAGTCCTTTTAAAGTGGCTGACCTGGACTTGAAGCGCCACGGCATTGAGATTGCCACCGGCGGCAACATTTTGCCTGCCATGGCTGCGTACAAGCAGTTCCCCGGCATGGAGGGCGCTGCTTATTATTACTTCGGCATGCCAAAAAACCCGGTCAATGAGGCGCTGGTGTCACGCCACTACAGCCAGTTCAAGACGCCGCCAGACTTTTTCACGGCAGGCGGCTTTTCAGCCGCAATGGCTACGGTTGCCGCGTTGAAAAAGACCAATGGGGACACCAACACCAACAAGCTCATCGACGCGATGGAGGGCATGAGCTTTGACACCCCAAAAGGCAAAATGACCTTCCGCAAGGAAGACCACCAGGCGATGCAAAGCATGTACCACTTCAAGATCAAGGTGGACCCGGCTTTTGCATGGGGCGTGCCTGAGCTGGTGCGTGAGATTAAAGCGGAAGAGATGAATGTTCCCATCAGGAACAAGAGGTAATTTCAACCACCGTTCAGGCTGAGCTTGTCGAAGC
>JAYVPR010000507.1:0-3026 GCA_043757245.1 Polaromonas sp.
AGAGCGGTTTTAACGTCGCCTGTTGTGCGCGGTACAAACACGCCAACGGGCATGACCTGATAAATCGATGCATCGGTGGCGTAGCGGCCCTTGTCTGGGCCTGAAAACAGCACTTCGCCCTGGGTTTGAGTCGCCAGATTTTTGGCCAGGTGCCCTGCGACCTCGTTGCTGACACTTGCTACCTGATCGTAAGCCAAATGCGCAGTATCACGGGCAATCTTCAATGGAAGGGGAGCGTTCATACTTTTATATTTAATGTGCTGCTGGAGCTTGCAGCGCGTAGTTGTTCAATGACGACATCGCGTTTGTTAATCAAATGACTCATCAGCACAGCACGCATGGCCACTGGGTCGCGGGCCTCTAGCGCGCTGACCATTTGCCCGTGCTCCTTAACGGACGCCTTCCACTTTTCACCATCTTGATTGGATCGAAAACGCAGCGCTTGCAACCGTGCGTTAACTTGTTTGTAAGTGGTAGTCAACACCGGGTTTTTAGCTGCGGCATTGATAGCGCTGTGAATGTTTGCATTCAGCCGATAGTAAGTCGGCAAATCTTGCCGCGTGTAAGCTGCCAGCATGTCGTAATGCATGGCTTTAATTTCTTGCAGTTCGTCATCCGTAATGCGCAACGCGGCCAGCTCGCCCGATTGCGATTCCAGCCCGGCCATGACCTCAAAAGTGTTGAGTACATCGGCTTGCGTCAGCTTTACCGCAATCGCACCGCGATTGGGCAGCAGCTCAACCAGGCCTTCTGCAGCCAGCATTTTGATAGCTTCGCGCAGTGGCGTGCGCGAGATATTGAGCACCTCGCTGAGTTCGCGTTCGTTGAGCTTGACGCCAGGGGCAATGCGGTTTTCGACCAACATCTGGCGCAGGCGGTGCGCCACCTGCTCATGCAGCGCGGCACGCGGGATGGGGATGATTTCGGCTGTCATACATAAATTTTGTATGCAAAAAATAAGCTTGTCAAATCGTAATTAATGAATAAATTAGTTGACAAATGAATTTTGTATGCAAAAAATGGCGTATCTTCACCAAAAAATTTATTTATGCTGACGCTTGACTTTCACCCCACCGGTCGCCATTTCTTGCAGATTCCCGGCCCATCGCCGGTGCCGGATCGCGTCCTGCGCGCCATGAGCCTGCCGACCATCGACCACCGTGGGCCCGAGTTCGGAGCGTTGGGCCTGAAGGTGCTGGCCGACGTTAAAAAGATATTTAAAACCAAACAGCCGGTCATCATTTACCCGGCCTCGGGCACGGGTGCCTGGGAAGCCGCGCTGGTCAACACGCTGAGCGCTGGCGACCACGTGCTGATGTACGAAACCGGCCACTTTGCCGCGCTGTGGCAAAAACTGGCCACACGTGTCGGCCTGAAAACCGAGGTGATGACCGACCCCGGCACCGAAGTCTGGCGCCACGGCGTGCGCGCCGACCTGATCGAGGAGCGGCTCAAGGCCGACACGCAGCACAGCATCAAGGCGGTCTGCGTGGTGCACAACGAAACCTCCACTGGCGTGACCAGCAACATCGCCGCTGTGCGCAAGGCCATCGACGCAGCCAGGCACCCGGCGCTGCTGCTGGTGGACACCATTTCAGGCCTGGCCTCGGCCGACTACAAACACGACGCGTGGGGTGTGGACGTCAGCATCAGTGGCTCACAAAAAGGCCTGATGCTGCCGCCCGGTATCAGCTTCAATGCGCTGTCCGCCAAAGCCATTGAGGCCAGCAAAAGCGCCAAACTCCCCAAGGCCTTCTGGGCCTGGGACGAGATCATCGAGATGAACAAGACCGGCTACTGGCCGTCCACCCCCAACACCAATCTGCTCTATGGGTTGAACGAAGCCTGCGACATGTTGCTTGAGCACGGGCTGGACGTGGTGTTTGCGCGCCACCAGCGCTGGGCCGAAGGTGTGCGCGCCGCAGTCCGGGCCTGGGGCCTGCAGATCCAGTGTGCCGACGCTGCCGTGTATTCGCCCATCCTCACCGGCGTGATGACGCCTGAGGGTGTGGACGCCGATGCCGTGCGTAAAATCATTTACGAACGTTTCGACTGTTCCCTGGGAACCGGCCTGGGCAAGGTCAAGGGAAAGATGTTCCGCATCGGCCACCTCGGTGACTGCAATGACCTGACCCTGATGGCTGCGCTGTCGGGCTGCGAGATGGGTCTGAAACTGGCCGGTGTCAAGCTGGCTGGCTCGGGCGTGCAGGCTGCGATGGATTATTTTGCTAGCCATGCTGTAGTCGTGCCCCTGCGCAGGGCGGCCTGACCAGCGCCGGCCACCGTTTTCCTTTCCCTGCTTTCCCTGTCTTTCCTGTTTTCCGCTTTCTTTTTGATGATTCAACAACAAACCCCTGGAGACAAATCATGCAACGCAGAACCCTAGTTACCGCCAGTGCAGCAGCACTGGCCTTTCCCTCACTGCTCCTGGCGCAGAACCTGCCCACCGGCCCGGTGCGCATCATCGTCGGCTTCGCGCCCGGTGGCGGCACCGACATCCTGGCGCGTGTCATCGGCCAGAAGCTCGGTGAGATGTGGAAGACACAGGTCATTGTCGAGAACAGGGCTGGCGCCTCGGGCACCATCGCCGCTGATTACGTGGCCAAACAACCAGGTGACGGCGCCACCTTGTTGATGGCGCACATCAACAGCCAGGCCATCACGCCCGCCCTGCAAAAAGTCAATTACGACCCGGCCAAGGACTTTCAGCCGGTCGTGCTGGTCGGCGTCACGCCCAACCTGCTGATCTGCAACGAGAGCCAGCCGGCCAAGACGGTGAAGGACCTGGTCGAGCTGTGCCGAGCCAACCCTGGCAAGATCAGCTTCGGCTCCGCTGGCACCGGCAGCGCGCAGCACCTGGCGCTTGAAATGTTCATGCTGGCCGCCAAGGTCAAGACCATCCATGTGCCGTACAAGGGCTCCGGTCCGATGCTGACCGACCTGATAGGCGGCACCATCCAGTACAGCTTCGACACCATGACGGCGGCCACGCCCCATGTGAAAAACGGCAAGGCGATTGCCATGGC
>JAYVPR010000508.1:0-11212 GCA_043757245.1 Polaromonas sp.
TTTCAATATGGTTTTGGTCGAAGGCGTGGCGGCCCCGGTCTAAACGTTTTCTACTTGTTTAAGGAAAATAATGAGCGCAATTGTTGATATCGTCGGCCGTGAAATTCTAGACAGCCGGGGCAACCCTACCGTTGAATGTGATGTGCTGCTGGAGTCCGGCGTGATGGGTCGTGCGTCCGTACCTTCAGGCGCATCGACCGGTTCGCGTGAAGCCATTGAACTGCGTGACGGCGACATGTCTCGTTACCTGGGCAAAGGCGTGTTGAAAGCCGTGGCGCACATCAATACTGAAATCTCTGAAGCTGTGTTGGGGCTGGACGCCAGCGAGCAAGCGTTTTTAGACCGTACGCTGATTGACCTGGACGGAACTGACAACAAGTCACGTCTGGGTGCCAACGCCATGCTGGCCGTCAGCATGGCTGTGGCTCGCGCTGCGGCTGAAGAAGCTGGCCTGCCGCTGTACCGCTACTTTGGCGGTAGTGGCGGCATGCAGATGCCCGTGCCTATGATGAACGTCATCAATGGCGGCGCGCATGCCAACAACAATCTTGACTTGCAAGAGTTGATGATTATTCCTGTCGGTGCGCCCAGCTTTCGCGAGGCCGTGCGCTACGGCGCTGAAGTTTTTCATGCGTTGAAAAAAATCATCAGTGACAAGGGTATGAGCATTGCTGTCGGTGACGAAGGCGGCTTTGCGCCAAATGTGACCAACCACGAGGCTGCTATCCAGATGATCCTGGAGGCGATTGACAAAGCAGGTTTCGTAGCGGGCGAGCAGATTGCGCTGGGTCTGGACTGCGCAGCCAGCGAGTTTTACAAAGACGGAAAATACGTACTGGGAGCAGAAGGCCTGAGCCTGGATGCCACTGAGTGGACGAATATTCTGGCCACCTGGGTTGACAAATACCCCATCATCAGCATTGAAGACGGCATGGCTGAAGGCGACTGGGACGGCTGGAAAATTCTGACCGATCGCCTGGGCAAAAAAGTACAGCTGGTCGGTGACGATTTGTTTGTGACCAACACCAAAATTTTGAAGGAAGGCATTGACAAGAACATTGCCAATTCCATCCTCATCAAAATCAACCAGATCGGCACACTGACCGAGACCTTCGCCGCCATTGAAATGGCCAAGCGCGCTGGCTACACCGCCGTGATTTCGCACCGCTCAGGCGAGACCGAAGACACCACGATCGCGGACATTGCCGTGGGCACAAACGCAGGTCAAATTAAAACCGGATCACTCTCGAGGTCGGACCGCATGGCCAAGTACAACCAGTTGCTGCGCATTGAGGAAGATCTGGGTGAGGTGGCGACTTACCCTGGCCGTTCAGCCTTCTACAATCTCCGCTAACGTAAATTCAAGCCTTGGGAAACCGCGTCGTCCCTGCTATTTTGATTGCGCTACTGGTTATCTTCCACGCGCAACTCTGGATGGGGCGGGGCAGCATCCCCAATGTGCGTGATATGCAGCAGCGCCTGACCGATCAGCAAGCCAAGAACGTCAAGTCGCAAGCCAACAATGACCAGCTGGCGGCTGAAGTTCGGGATTTAAAAGAAGGCCTCGAGATGGTCGAGGAAAAAGCACGATCGGAATTGGGCATGGTCAAGCCCAATGAGATTTTTGTTCAGGTCAACAAATAGATTATTGAACGACAGCAGGGGGTGGCTGCTGGCGATCTGCACCAGTAAAGATATGCGCGGCATCGACCGGATCAAATTGATGTTGCGCTCCGCAAAACTCGCAGGTCACGCTGACTTTGCCTTGCTCGGCAATGATGCTTTCAACATCTTCGGTGCCCAGACTGCGCAGCATGTTGGTTACGCGTTCACGCGAGCAGCTGCAGGCAAAGCTGGGCTGCAACACTTCAAAACGGGTGATAGGTTCTTCCCAAAACAGCCGATGCAATATCGTGTCAGCATCCAGGGTCAGGAGCTCTTCACGCTTGAGCGTGGAGGCCAGAATTGAAATTCGTTTGTAATCCTCATTCTTGCCAATCTCATCCTCATTGGCATCGCTGTAAAACTTACCTTCAAGGTTGCCCTCCAGATTGCCCTGCCCTTTGACGGGCAAGCGCTGGATCAGCAAACCCGCCGCCACCTTGCCATCAGCCGCCAAAATCAGTTTGGTGTCGAGCTGCTCGCTTTGCAGCATATAGTGCTCCAGCACTTCACTGACGTTTTCAATTTTTTCATGCTTGTCACCAAACAAGGGCACCACGCCTTGGTAAGCCTGTTGGCCGGGAAATTTGTCTTTCGGGTCCAGCGTGATGGCGCAGCGGCCTACGTTGTTGACATTGACCAACTGGCTTAACGTGCTGCCAGGGTCGACCACACCCGTGACCGTCGCGGTGGCGCGCAGGCTCAAGTCGGGCTGCACTTCGGCCACAGCCAGCTTGACCGGTCCATCGCCAAAAATTTGCAAAATCAGCGCGCCATTGAACTTGATGTTGCCCTGCATCAGCGCGCCAGCAGCCGTCATTTCACCCAGCAGATGCATCACCTCCACAGGGTAGCCACCCGCAGCCTGTCGACGCTTCAGTATCTCTTGCCAGGAGTCGGTCAGGCGCACCAGCATGCCGCGTACTGGCAATCCGTCGAAAATAAATTTATGTAGTTCAGACATTTTGAAAATTGGTTCACGTCAATTGTTTTGCTTGTCATCCCGGACTTGATCCGGGATCCATCTCCGTACCCGCATTAACCGGCACGCCGACCGCATGGGTTGCGGGTCAAGCCCGCAATGACAATGCTTCAAGCCAGCTTTTTAAGCCCAGCCTTGTAGCGGCCGGCATTGGTTATGTAGTGCTGTGCGCTCATTTTTAAACCCTCTATTTGCTCAGGCGACAGCATCCGCACGGCTTTGGCGGGGCTGCCGATGATCATCGAGCCATCGGGAAACTCTTTGCCTTCCGTCACCAGCGCGCCCGCCCCAACCAAGCAGTTGTTGCCAATCTTCGCGCCGTTCAGCACGATAGCGCCAATGCCAATGAGCGAGTTGTTGCCCACGGTACAGCCATGCAACATGACCTGGTGACCGACGCTAACACCCTCGCCAATCACCAGCGGTATGCCCTCGTCGGCATGCAAAACGCTGTTGTCTTGCACGTTGGAGCCTCTGCCCACACTGATAGTGGAGGAATCGCCACGCATGACCACCCCAAACCAGACACTGGTATTTTCAGCCAGCGTGACGTTGCCCATGACCTGCGCGTTGTCAGCCACCCAGGCGCTGGGGTGAACTGAAGGTTTTAAATCATCGAGTTGGTAAAGGGACATGGGTTTTGCTCAAGAGTCATGCGGTTGGAATCATGCAATTGTAAGGACGCATGCCTGAAGATACCCGACAATCAATCGATGACGACATTCTCAGACGCTCCTGAGCTCCGAAAACTCGCTTTGGAAGCACTTTTAGAGCTAAATGTGGTTAAAAAATTGGCTCTAGCCCATTCGATCCGGGCTCAATCAGCTACTCTTTTAATAGCTAGTGACATCACCCACCAAGAGCCCCCTGGCGTACCCGGTTGCCCGGAAAAGCCTGAGTTGCGCTCACATCTCGATGTACCCAAGCGCTCCCCATTCACCACCGAAGGCCTGGCTGCGCTGCTGCACGCAGTAGCGCACATTGAGTTCAACGCCATCAATTTGGCACTGGATGCGATTTGGCGTTTTGACAGCATGCCGCGCAGCTATTACGCCGACTGGCTTTGCGTGGCGGCTGAAGAAGCGCATCACTTCAGCCTGCTGCGCACGCATCTGCAAAGCATGGGTTATGACTACGGCGACTTCCCGGCGCATACCGGGCTATGGGACATGACAGAAAAAACCAAGTCCGACGTACTGGCTCGCATGGCGCTGGTGCCGCGCACACTGGAGGCACGCGGGCTGGACGCAACGCCGCCTATGCAGGCGAAGCTGCGCAAAGTAGGTTCGCCGCAAGCCTTGAGAGCGGTGGAGATTTTGGACGTGATCTTGCATGACGAGATTGGCCATGTCGCCATTGGCAACCACTGGTACCGCTACCTGTGTGCAGAACGCGGACTTGACCCGGTGGCGCACTACGCCGTGCTGGCCAGGCAATACGGCGCGCCGCGCATCAAAGGGCCGCTGAACCTGGAGGCACGCCGCCAGGCGGGTTTTGATGATGCCGAGCTCACGTTGCTGATGCAGGCAGCGTAGCTCGCCCTGTTAATTGCAGGCTTTTGTCTTACTGACAAACCGTCCGGAAAAAGCTAGGCTAATGCTTTGGAATGCGCGCACCAATATCCACGGAGCAAGCCCATGCACCCCACTTTACCGCCTGATGTTTCTGTGCAGCTGCCGCACGGGCAGCTTTTGGGTGCAGCCAACGCGGCTGTCAAGCTGACTTTTTCAAGCTGGTCCAGCATTGCCCGCCTCAAGGCTGGCCAGATGGGCGCACTGGCTGAAGACTACGTTGAGGGCAAGCTGCAGCTCGAAGGCACCATGCGCGAAATCATCCTGGCCGTCACCAAATTGCTACCCGGTAACCCGGTTGAAAGCGACACGGGCTGGCGGCAAGGCTTGCTGCGGCGTGCCAAGTCACTCGCGACTCATACCTTGGAAAAAGATGCGGCGCAAATACAGTTTCACTACGATGTGTCGGATGATTTTTATGCACTCTGGCTAGACCCACGCCGCGTCTATTCTTGCGCCTACTACCCGGACTTAGCCGATGCGTCGATCACGCTGGCCACTGCCCAGGAGGCCAAGCTTGACCACATCTGCCGCAAACTGCGGCTCATGCCGGGTGAGCGCTTTCTCGACATCGGTGCGGGCTGGGGCGGCTTGCTGCTGTGGGCCGCCGAGCACTACGGGGTGGATGCCACTGGTATAACGCTGTCAAAAAACCAGCACGCCCATGTACAGCGGCTGATTGCCGAGAAAGGCCTTGGCAATCGTGTGCGCATGGAGTTGCGCGACTACCGCGATCTAAATACAGACACAGACACAAACACGGGCACAAGTACTGGAACAAGCAGCAGACCTTTCGACAAAATATCATCGGTCGGCATGTTCGAGCACGTAGGCCACGCCAACATGACGGCCTACTTCAGCAAGATCATGGGTCTGCTTGCACCTGGCGGGATGGTAATGAACCACGGCATCACGGCAGGCGGGCTGGAGAACCGGCAACTCGGCGCGGGCATGGGCGATTTCATTGAAAAATACATCTTTCCCGGTGGTGAGTTGCTGCATGTCAGCGCCGTGATAGAGCACCTGGCCAGGAGCGGCCTTGAACTGGTTGATTTAGAGAACCTCAGGCCGCACTACGCCCGCACGCTCTGGGACTGGTCGAACGCACTGGAAGCAAGACTGGATGAAGCACGCGCTGTTCTGGCAGCCGATGGCAACGAAGAACGTGCCGAAAAAATCCTGCGAGCCTACCGTCTTTATCTGGCAGGCAGCGCCATGAGCTTTGAGCAGAGCTGGATATCGCTGCACCAGTTACTGGCCATTAAACATTCAAGCGACGTGAGCTTATCAAAGGAGGGTTTGTGTACGAGGGTCGCACAATCGGTTTACCCGTTTAACCGCAGCTATATGTATGCTGAGGGTCACCCGCGCGGATGATGCTCGTGGTGAATTGCCTTCAGGCGCTCACGCGCAACGTGTGTGTAAATCGTCGTGGTTGAAATATCCGCATGTCCCAGCAGCATTTGCACGGCGCGCAGGTCAGCGCCGTGGTTGAGCAGGTGCGTAGCAAAGGCGTGGCGCAGTGTGTGGGGCGACAGCGGCGAGCTGATGCCAGCGACAGCCGCATATTTTTTCACCAGTATCCAAAACATGACCCGGCTCATGCCGTGACCATGGTGGGTGACAAACAAGTCATCGGTTTGCCGGTCTTTCAAAATTTCTGGCCTGCCCTCTTTGATGTACAGGACGACGGCCTCACGCGCGAGCTGGCCAAACGGCACCAGCCGCTCTTTGTTGCCCTTGCCCATCACGCGCAACACGCCTTCGTTCAGGCTCAAGTGAAAGGTCTTGAGCCCGACAAGCTCACTCACCCGCAGGCCGCTGGCGTACATCAGCTCCAGCATGGCGCGGTCGCGCTGGCCCAGAGGTGTTTCATCACTGGGTGCTGCCAACAGCGCTTCAACCTGCGCCTCGCTCATTAACTTGGGGACACGCAAGGCCTGCCTGGCTGATTGCAGTTTGAGTGTCGGGTCAGCATTGATGAACTTTTCACGCAATGCCCAGGCGAAATAGCGCTTGAACACCGTCAATCGGCGGTTGGCGGTGGTGGCTTTGGTGGCGCTGTGCCGGGCTGAAAAGTAGCCGTTCAAATCATTCTCAACTGTCGCATCCAGGGCGCGATTGCCTTGCGCAATATTGGCCAGCCAGACAGCATACAAAGACAAGTCACGCCGATAAGCCACGAGTGTGTTTTTGCTCAAGCCGTCTTCCAGCCACAACGCATCAATAAAGCTGTCAATATTGGTTTGGCTTGAGGTGTGCATGATGCTGAACGATAACAAAAAAGCAGTTTGTAAAAAAGCCGCTTATTCAAAGCGGCTTTTGTTAAACCGCAAGCTGACCGGTTTTATTCAAGCTTGAGTTTGGCCGTTTCAACGACTTTTCTGTACACCGCCAACTCGTCTTTCATTTGCTGGGCAAACTGCTCGGGCGTGTTGCCCAGTACAACGGAGCCTGTGTCCTCAATTCGCTTGCGCACAGCCGGGTCTTCAAGCACTTTGCGCATGGCGCTGTTGACTTTGTCGACCACATCACGCGGCAAACCCTTGGGACCCAAAATGCCGTAGTAAGCCATGCGGTTAACAGGCTCAAGTCCCAGTTCTTTAAATGTTGGCACATCTGGCAACGCAGCCAAGCGCTGAGGCGCGGCCACTGCAATGGGTATCAGCCGTTTGGCTGCAAAATGAGGCAAAGCCGACGGTACGTTATCAAAAATGATTTCGACCTGACCGCCTACCGTGTCGCGTAGCGCCGGGCCAGCACCGCTGTACGGAATATGCGTGACAAAAACACCTGCCAAACCCTTCCACAACTCGGTTTGTAGATGCCCAATGCCGCCAGTACCCGACGATGAGTACGAATACTTGCCTGGCGATTTTTTTAGCACAGCAATAAACTCTTTGTAGTTCTTGGCCGGGAAGCTGGGGTGAACTGCAATCACGTTGGGCGTGGCTGCAATGTTGATGATGGGGGAAAAATCGGTTTCTACGTTGTACGGCATTTTGGGGTTGATGGCCGGGTTGGCCGCTGTTGTGGACACCGTCGCCATGCCAAGTGAATAACCATCGGGTACAGCGCGTGCCGTTTCAGCCGCGCCCACCACGCCGCCGCCACCCGCTTTATTGACCACCACCACCGACTGGCCCAGCGCCTTGCCCAGCGGCTCAGCGACGATGCGGGCAATCAGATCCGTTGTACCGCCAGGTGCAAATGGCACCTGCAGCTGAATCACCTTGTTCGGGTAAGCCTGCGCCATCGCGGCGCCAGTAGCGCAGGCAAACAGCGCAGCGGAGAGGGTTGACAGGGCGAAAAAAGAGCGACGTTGCATATTCAAATCCTTCTGATAAAAACAATCTGAATCTTACGTGGAAGAAGCGTTCCTGCAAATTGTGGAATACGCATAAGGGCTAACCCGAATCGCCAGTAAAAACCGTTATTCTTGAAGGGTGAATTACGCTCAACTTCTCATCCCCGACTTCTCCCTCATCATTTGCGGCTACCTGGTCTGCCGCTACACCGCATTGAACCGCACCGTCTGGGAGCAGGTTGAAAGCCTGGTGTATTTCTTTTTATTTCCGGTGCTGCTGTTTCACTCCATCGTGAAAAGCCCGCTCGATCTGATCGCCGCGTCAAGTCTGATCAGCGCCGGGCTGCTGATGGGGGTGGCAGGCATTGCCATGGCCTACAGCCTGCCGTATCTGCCGTGGCTGGGCGCACGCATTGACAAGCGTACCCATGCCGCCAGTGCCCAAGTGGCATTTCGCTTCAATTCATTCATCGGCCTGGCGCTGGCCGAGAGGCTGGCAGGCCCTGAAGGGCTGCTGATGATTGCGGTATTGATAGGCGTGTGCGTGCCACTTTTTAATGTAGCGGCGGTGTGGCCCATGACCCGGCACGCAAAAAACGGTTTTCTACGCGAGCTGTTGCGCAACCCGCTGATCATTGCCACCGCCACCGGACTGACGGCCAACCTGCTTGGTTTTACGATGCCCGTATGGCTGGAGCCCACTGTAATGCGGATAGGCGCGGCATCACTGGCGCTGGGCCTGATGGCGGCTGGCGCGGGTATGCAGCTTGTTCACCTGTCACAAGCGAAAACGCTGGCTGTAGCGGTCTTGTCGATACGACATCTGATCTTGCCGATTGTTGCGCTGGGGCTTTCAAGGCTGTTTAACCTGTCACCGCCCCAAACCACTATCCTGCTGGCTTTTTCTGCCCTGCCAACCGCCTCAAGCGCCTATGTGCTGGCTGCACGCATGGGATATAACGGCGGCTATGTCGCGGGGTTGGTGACATTGTCGACAATGTTGGGGGTACTGAGTTTGTCGTTTGCACTGGGGGTGCTGGCGCCTTCGTGACCTGGCAACTGCGTCTCTCTAACTTTTTATATGTCTTTAATCCAAGTAAGACATAGATTCAGAACCCAATAAAATCGGGTGCTAGCAGCTCTGCTTTTAATAGCTATTTCGAAAATGCAATTTAAATTAGTCAAACTATTTTTAACGTTGTCGGTGATTTTTTTAACCGCACTGTCCCACGCAGCACCTTACACGCCTGCCAATGACGCCGAGGTGGTTGAGCGCCTGCCGGGGCGCGCCAGTGACCCAGCCACGCGGCGGGTGGAATCTTTGCGCAAACAATTGGCCGCCCGGCCGGATGATGCCGGTCTTCGCGTGAACATTGCACAGCGCTACTTTGACATGGCCATGGCGCAGGGCGACCCACGCTACGTAGGCTATGCAACTGGCGCCCTGGCGCCACTGCTAAAAGCCATCCCAAGCGAGCCAGCAACTGCAGCGGCCTACTACCAGGTGCGCGGCATGATTGAGCAATTTACCCATGCGTTTGACCCCGCTTTGGCCAGCCTGGCCAGAGCCAGCGCGCTCGACCCCGCATCGCCTGAGCCTTTGCTGTGGCGCAGCGCCATTTTTATGGTTCAAGCCAAGTACGCCCAAGCCGCCGCCGAATGCGAAAAACTGACGCCTCTGGCGGAGCCGCTGGTGGGAATAGGTTGTAGCGCTTATGCTGAAAGCAGCTACAAAGGCGGCCTTGGCGCAGCGTTTGCAACGCTTGCTGCAACAGTAAAAGTCTATGAGACCAGTGCCCCTCAATTGCTGCTGTGGCAGTACACACGGCTGGCCGAAATGGCCTGGCGTCTTGAACGCTTTGATGCTGCTGAAAATTACTACAACAGCGCGCTCAAACTTGGCATCACCGATCAGTTTTTGCTCGGCAGCTACGCCGATTTTTTACTGTTTAAAAAGCGCCCCAAAGAAGTTTTGGTTTTGTTAGCCGACTGGGAGCGCTCAGATATTTTGCTGTTGCGCTTGGCACTGGCGGCCAAACAAAGCAGCGACGCGCGCGCAGCTAATTTCGCAACGCAGTTGCGCGCGCGGTTTTTGGAGGCAGCCAAGCGCGGCGACCGCTTGCACGAGCAAGAAGCCGCTCGGTTTGAGTTAGACGTTGAGCAAAATCCAAAAAAAGCGCTGGTGCTGGCAAGTGCAAACTACGGTACGCAAAAAGAGCCGCGTGATGCTGAAATCCTGATGCGTGCCGCCATCAACCCCCTTAACGCTGGCAACATCAAGCAGGCCCGCCCTGCACTCGCCTGGTGGCGCGAGACCGGCTATCAAGATCCGCAGATCAGTGAACTGGCCAACCAACTTATGGGTCAAGGAGCTGAAAAATGACGCGCACAAGAAGCTTGCTGGGCCGTCTGGCGCTGGCAATGTTGCTGCTGGCCGGACACACCGCTGCGCTGGCGCACAAACCCAGCGACAGTTACCTCACCCTGTCGGCAAGCCCCGCGACAGCCCAGGCGGGCCAAAGCATCACTGCGCGCTGGGACATTGCGCTGCGTGACCTGGACTACGTGCTGCAACTGGACCGCGATGGCAATGGCGAGCTGACCTGGGCGGAGACCCGCCAGCGCGAAGCCGATATCACCAAGCTGGCGACTGGCGCGTTGCTGGTCAGTGCAGACAACCAGGTTTGCCCGTGGTCAGCCAGCGCACCGATGCAGTTAGACAAACACAGCGACGGCACCTACGCTGTGCTGTCACTTTCCGCGCAGTGCCCCGCTACCACGAGCACCCCAAAAACCATCAGCGCTACCTACAGCTTGTTTTTCGATGTTGACCCCTCCCACCGCGGCTTGGTGCAGTGGCTGGCGCCTGGCGCAAAGGCCGACGAGACAACGGCGCAGGCGTTGATTTTTAGCACTGAATCTTCCAGCCAGGCGCTTTCACTGACGCCCACCGGTTGGCAGCAAACCTTGCGCCAATATGTGATTGAAGGTACGTGGCATATCTGGATTGGTTACGACCACATTTTGTTTTTACTGTCGCTGCTGCTGCCTGCGGTGCTGGTACGCCGCGCAAATAAATGGGAGCCGGCGCCAACGCTGCGCGGCTCACTGACTGAAACACTCAAGGTTGTCACGGCGTTCACGTTGGCGCATTCCATCACGCTGAGCCTGGCAGCGCTGCAAGTCATCAGCCTACCGTCGCGCGTGGTGGAGTCGGTCATTGCCGCCTCGGTGGTGCTGGCGGCGCTGAACAATTTGCGCGGCACGGTGGACAAGCGCCGCTGGGTCATGGCGTTTGCGTTTGGGTTGATTCACGGCTTTGGCTTTGCATCTGTGCTCGCCGATTTGGGTTTGCCGCAGGGAGCACTGGTGCTGGCCCTGGTCGGCTTCAACGTCGGCGTGGAGTTAGGCCAGTTGGCGATTGTTGCGGTGTTTTTACCGCTGGCTTTCTGGTTGCGTACAACCCGCTTTTACAGAGTTGGCGTGCTGACGGGCGGCTCTGTGGTGGTGGCTTTGCTGGCATTCTGGTGGTTTTTACAACGCGCTTTTGAGCTATGAAATACGCCAAAATTCCAATAATTTATTGGGTTATAAGCATTTCGTTATACACAAGTCGGAATCCGATTTCTGGCAGCTCCAGTTGACACTGCTAAGTCGTTGATTCATAAGGGCTCTCGTAATCCGCAACTG
>JAYVPR010000509.1:0-3016 GCA_043757245.1 Polaromonas sp.
CACGAAGCCATTACGGCCAACATCCCCGTGTTTGGTGAAGTCAAAGGCCAAAAAGTAGTTTATGCCTACCCGGATGACCAAAAGAAGGCTTCTGAAGTCCGCGTGAAAAAGTAACCGACAAGTCGTCTCACGGTTTGAATTTTTGAGCCACAGCACCGCGCTGGCCAACCCGGCCAGCGCGGTGCTTTTTTAATCTTCCGGAAATTTACCCCATGGAAATCCTGCTTCAACTTATTTACAGTGGCATAGCGCTCGGCATGATCTACGCCGTTATTGCGTTCGGCTATCAATTGACTTTTCAAACTTCCGACACGCTTAACTTTGGCCAGGGTGATGCGCTGATGCTCGGTGCGATGGTCGGCCTGACGCTGGTCAATATGGGGGTCAATTACTGGCTCATGCTGCCGCTGGTGATTGTTTTTGGCTTGCTGCAAGGTGGTTTTGTGGAGCGCATCGGCGTACGCCCAGCCATCAAGATCAAAAGCGAATTCGGCTGGATCATGTCGACCATTGCATTGGGCATTATTTTCAAAAACGTGGCTGAGAACATTTGGGGCCGCGATGACTTGAGGTTCCCATCTCCGCTACCCGAAGCACCCATCAAAATCTTCGGTGCCAACGTGTTGCCGATGGAGATTTTGGTCGTCGTCGGTGCGGTATTGATGATGTTGGCGGTTGAATTTTTCAATCGCAAAACGATTTACGGCAAAGCCGTTGTCGCAACATTTAATGACCGTGATGCGGCCAAGCTAATGGGTATCAACACGGGCTTGGTTATTACCTTCTCATATGCGCTGTCCTCAGCGACCGCAGGTTTTGCGGGCGCGCTGATTGCGCCACTCACGCTGACCGGTGCCACCATGGGCGCTGTGCTGGGCCTCAAAGCATTTGCAGTCGCCATCATTGGCGGTTTGACCAGTGGCATGGGCATTATTGTGGGCGGCATTATTTTGGGTGTGGCTGAAACCACGACCGGGTTTTACATTTCTACCGGCTACAAAGACGTGCCCGGTTTGCTGCTGCTGCTGTTGGTGTTGGCGTTCAAGCCGGCAGGCCTGTTTGGTAAATCTGCCATCAAGAAAGTTTGAAGATGAACCGCAAGACATTGATACCGGCCATCATGGGCTTGGCGCTGCTCGGCGCCGCACCGCTGTACATCGGCAACCCGTATTACATCCACATGCTCGGCACCATCATGATCTACGCGATCTTGCTGTACGGCCTGGACATTGTGGTCGGCTACACCGGCCAGGTTTCGCTAGGGCATTCTGGTTTGTTTGGCGTGGGTTCGTACACCGCTGGCGTGCTGTTTTTAAAACTCGGCGCACCCTTGTGGTTGATTATTCCGGCCAGCATTGGTGTGACGGCGGTCTTCGGTGCAATATTGGCTTTGCCTGCGTTGCGCGTCACCGGACCTTATTTGGCGATGGTGACGTTGGCGTTTGGCACCATCATTCAAATTTTGATCAATGAGATGACTTTTTTAACGGAAGGCCCGCTAGGCATCAAAATACCCAAACCGTCGATTGCCGGGCAGCAACTGAGCGAACACGGTTTTTACTGGTTGGTTTTTGCGCTGATGGTGATCTCACTCATCGTGGTGCACCGGATTTTGAAGTCGCAATTGGGCCGCGCGTTTGAAGCGCTGCGCGGCAGCCCTGTCGCGTCCGACTGTATGGGCGTGTCGGTATACCGTTATAAGGTTTACGCGTTTGTGATTAGCGCGGGCTTTGCAGGCCTGTCGGGGTGCCTGTATGCTTATTCAGAGCAATACATTTCGCCAAATACCTATAACTTTGAGCTGACCGTCCTGTTTTTGCTGGCCGTCATTATGGGTGGCCGAAAAACGCGCTCTGGTGCGTTGCTGGGCGCTGCCATCATCGTTATTTTGCCCAAGCTGCTTGACGACTTGGTGATGTTTCGCAGCGTCGCTGTGGCGTTGGCGGCACTGATGCTGGTTGGTGCGGTGATTGGCATCGCCAAAAAAATGACCACGCCCAAAGCAATGGCGATTCCGGTGGTGGGAACCATCGCGCTGGCAGGCTTTGCCTTCTGGTTGCAGTCCATCACCGACTGGCGGTTGAGTATTTTTGGTTTGATGATATTGTTTGTTGTGTACTACTTGCAAGACGGCATTGTCGGTTTTGCGCGCAGTTTGTTTGTGCGTAAAACCATCAATGCTGGCAAGGCGGTAGCGGCGGTCGATAGCGGCAAAGATGCGGTGATGGTCGCGGCAAAAGCCGGCGTGAACGAGTCTGGCGACGACTTGCTGATTGGCCAGGGTGTGCTGATGCAATTTGGCGGCCTGAAGGCGATCAACAACGTGGACTTGCGCGTCAAGCGCGGCACCATCCACGGCCTGATCGGTCCGAACGGCTCTGGCAAAAGTACCATGATGAATGTGCTAACCGGTATTTATGTGCCAACGGCCGGCACGATTGAATTTGCGGGCAGGTCAGTGGTCGGACGCACCTCGGCTGACATCGCTTTGTCGGGCATTGCGCGTACTTTCCAAAACGTGCAACTGTTTGGTGAAATGACGGCTCTGCAAAACGTGCAGGTTGGTTTGCACCACACCTTTAACAGCAATATCATTGATGTGGCACTGCATACGCCGCGCTACAGCCGCGAAGAAAAGGCAGCGACTGAGCGCGGCCTTGGCCTGCTAAATTTTGTCGGCCTGGGAAGCCTCGCACAAGAAGAAGCGCGCAATCTGCCCTACGGCAAACAGCGCTTGCTGGAAATCGCCCGCGCCTTGGCGCTTGACCCGCAGCTGCTATTGTTAGACGAGCCTGCTGCTGGCCTGACGGCCCCCGACATCAAGGAGCTGATCACCATCATCCGCAAGATTCGTGATCACGGTATCACGGTCATTTTGATCGAGCACCACATGGACGTGGTGATGAGCATTTGCGACAAGGTGTCGGTACTCGACTTTGGCCAAAAAATCGCTGAAGGCAAGCCCGCCGATGTGCAGGCTGATGAAAAAGTGATTGAAGCGTATCTTGGCGGCACA
>JAYVPR010000510.1:0-11176 GCA_043757245.1 Polaromonas sp.
TGCCCAAGCTTGAGCGTCTGCTCAAAACCAGCGAGAACTACAGCATTCATGCCAAACGTCACCGCACCTTTGACGCGCGGATCCGAACGATAACTTTGCAACATGTCGCCCACTTGTGGGCTGCTCAGAGCCGTGGCGGGGTCAATGTTGGGAATCGGGCAGCGCGGACAAGGCTTGACGGGCTTGAGCTGCACACTGCCCTGCCCGGTTGCAATGTGCAGCACGTCCAGCCGATCCTCATCATGCGCGATCTGCTCGCTTGCAGCATTTAACGCAGCCAAAACAATATTTGGCCGAAAACGCGACATGCTGACAGCACCGCTGCCGCTGGCCACCAGCTTGCTATTGAGTTGCGCCAACGAAGCTTCGCTGATCACGAGCACAGGAAAGCCGTCATTGAACTGGTTCAGCGCCTCGATATCGCCCGTCCAGGCGCGGCTGCTGAGTCGCTTGTGTTCAGGGTCAAACCGCACCAAGCGAGCTGTAGTGCCTAAAAAGTCACTGAACCACTGAGCCGCCACCCCACCCATGTCGTAAGCTGCCACCTCGTCGTCCCAGACGCGCACGCGCACAGGCGTCTCGACCTCATCAAGTTTGATGTGCAGCGCCAGCATGCCGGGGGCGCGCAGCACCATCTCGTAGTGTTTGAGCTGCGGCTGTATCAGCGCCATGCGCGGCAGTTCGCGCTGCGTCAGGAATTCGCCTTTGTCATCCACCACCATCCAGGCGCGGTCAAATTCGAGCCCGGTATCAAGCATGATGGCTTCTTGTACCTGAACACCCGCACAGGACTTGATGGGGTAAACGAACAAGGCGGAAATAACGCTTGAGAAGTCAAAGTTGTTGTTTAATAAATCGCTCATGAGGTCTGACCAGATCGTTCAAGTAGGAATAAAAAAAGGATGAGAAATAATACCAAAGCAGCAATTTTGCACTGCCTTCTAAAATGATGCGATGACGAAGTTTTTTGATGTGTGTATTCGCGGTGATGGAGTGGTGGGCCGCGCGCTGGCTTTATTACTGGCCAAAGAGCGCTTGAAAGTTGCTTTGGTCACGCCGCCAGGCAAGCCGCCGACCACCGATATTCGCGCCTATGCACTGAACAACGCATCCAAACAGTTGCTGGAGGGCTTGCGCGTTTGGCCAGACGAATCTTTTGCCACACCCGTACAGAACATGCAGGTACGGGGCGACGATGGCGGTTTGGTCGATTTCAATGCCCAAGCGGCTGGGCAAGAGGCTTTGACCTGGATTGTCGATGTCCCGCAGCTTGAAGCGCGACTGCTGCAAGCATGCAGCTACCAAGGCCTGATTGAGACGGTTAGCGCGCCAGTCGCTGCCCCGTTGAGCATCATTTGCGAGGGCCAAAAAAGCATCAGCCGAAGCGGTATGGGGGCGCTTTGGACGCGCAAGCCTTATGCGCAAAAGGCCATTGCGGCCCGACTTGAATCAGACTTGCCCCACGGGGGTTGGGCCCGCCAGTGGTTTACCGACCATGGCGAGGTGCTGGCGCTGTTGCCGATGGGCGGCGCCCAAGGGAACTCTCTGGCGCTGGTCTGGTCAGTCAATGATGAACATGCCACCGAACTTGAAAACCTCTCCCCAGAAGAGTTTTGCAGCCAGCTTGCTGCCGCTTGCAAATACTCAGCGGACAACGTGAACAACATGCGCCTGATCAGCCCGCGCACCAGTTGGCCGTTGGCGCTTGGCAGTGCCGACCGATGGGTAGGGCCGGGCTGGGCGCTGGCGGGCGATGCGGCGCACACCGTACACCCACTGGCGGGCCAAGGTTTGAATTTGGGTTTGGCAGATGCGACAAGTTTGTGCCAGGTGCTGGCGGGCCGTGAATACTGGCGCGGTTTGGGTGACGAAAAATTGCTGCGCAGGTACGAGCGAGCGCGTCAGGCTGAAGTCGCCGCGGTGGGCGCAGTCACAGATGGCCTTCAGCTTTTGTTTGCGCAAACGCAGCCCGCCTGGCAATCTGTGCGCAATTGGGGAATGAATGGATTTGCAGCCAACCAGCCGCTTAAAAACTGGCTCACACAACGCGCTTCCGGAATACGCGTTGCCGGGTCGACTCTGTAAATATGTCAACTAAAATATCAACTGAAAAAACCATGAAACTCATCAAATCAATCGCAGCCCTAGGCATTGCCCTATTGGCCTTCAGCACTTTTGCACAAGAAGCTGCCATTCGTAAAAATCTGGCCGAACGCCTACCCAACCTGCCCAAAATCGACGAAGTCAGCAAAACGCCTATGAACGGCGTGTTTGAAATTCGTGTCAACGACAGCGATATTTTTTACACCGATGCAGAGGGTAATTTTTTGATTCAGGGCAACCTCATTGATACCAAATCCAAACGCAACCTGACCGAAGAGCGCACTGAAAAACTCAACGCAGTGGCTTTTGACTCACTGCCACTCAAAGACGCTTTCACAGTGGTGCGCGGCAACGGAAAACGAAAAATGGCCGTGTTTGAAGACCCCAACTGTGGCTACTGCAAACGCTTTGAACGTGACCTGCAAAAAGTCAGCGATGTCACGGTCTACATGTTTTTGTACCCGGTGCTGGGGGCTGATTCAGCTGACAAATCCAAAAGCATCTGGTGCGCCAAAGACAAAGCCAAAACCTGGCAAGACGTGATGGTGCGCGACATGCCAGTGCCCAAAGCCACCTGCGACACCAGCGCGATAGACCGCAACATCGACTTTGGCCGCAAACTCAAAATTACCGGCACGCCAACCATATTTTTTGCCGACGGCTCACGTGTGCCTGGTGCCATCAATACGCAGCAGATTGAAAAGTTTTTAGCGGATGCAAAATAAGCTTTTAATACCCTAATGACTTTACCCAAGTCGATGGGTATCCCCGCGCGGCCGAACACTTTTGAGCTCACCCATCAAGCTGCACTGTAGCGGCTTGATGCCATCGATTCTGCCACCAACGCACGCCGCCGCAATGCGCTGGATGGTGTCCTCACAGGCCTGTCGCCTTACTTCTCCCATGGCCTGTTAAGCCTGCAAGACGCTGCACGCGCCATTCATGTGCGCCACACCTTGGGCTTTGACGACAAGCTGGTGTTTGAATTTGGCTGGCATGAGTTTTTTCATCACCTGTGGGCGCATCAAAAAAAGCCTGCCGCGATTTTGCAATACATGGACGGTGCGGCGGTCTGGCATGCCCCGTGTGCCGATTTGCTTTAATACGTTTAGTTCTTACGTTTAATTTTTCCGTTTGGTTGTTTATATTTTTTCAGCATGTCTTCCGATCAAACCATTACCCGACTTGGCTACGCAGGCCTAATTCCTTTTGTGCTACTGACAGGCCTGATGTGGCTGGTAGACAGCGAACTGCTTCCGTTTGTGTCCATCGCGTTGGCGGGCTATGCAGCGGCCATCGTGTCGTTTTTAGGCGGCATACATTGGGGCATTGGCTTTATGAAGGGGCCAGGTGCCCCACGCTTTCACTTCATTTGGGGCGTGGTGCCCTCGCTTGTTGCCTGGCTGGCGCTGATGATGCCCGCCTATGCGGCGCTGCCGCTGCTCGGGCTGGTATTGGTAGCCTGCTACGTTTTTGACAGTACAACCTACCCCGCAGCAGGGCTGGCAAGCTGGTTGCCCATGCGGCTACGCCTGACCGTGGTGGCCACGTTAAGCTGCCTGCTGGGCGCGGCTGCGGTTTAAGTTTTTCAAAACTACTTATGCAAAAACCATCTCTCGCGCCCATCACCTGCCGGGTTCAAGCACGCGATGTGCACACCCACTTGTTCGACATCACGTTAACAGTGAGTAATCCCGCAGCAGTGCAACGTGTGTCTCTGCCGGTGTGGATACCAGGCAGTTATCTGGTGCGTGAGTTTTCAAAAAATCTCCAGCATTTGACAGCACAGCAGGGTAGAAAACCACTGGCAATTGCGCAACTGGACAAATGCACTTGGCAAATCGACTGTACGCCCGGTAAAGCGCTGGTCTTGCACTACCAAATTTACGCCCATGACAACTCGGTACGCACCGCCTGGCTGGACGCGCAGCGCGGGTTTTTCAATGCCACCAGTGTTTGCCTGAGAGTTGAAGAGCAAGAAGCCTCTACGCATTTACTGGAAGTCATTGAACCCAAAAAAACCACGCCCTGGCAGCTTGCCACGGGCTTGACGGCGCTAAAAGTCAACAAGCAGGGTTTTGGTACTTACAGCGCCAGCCATTACGACGAATTGGCCGATTGCCCCGTTGAAATGGGCGCTTTCTGGAGCGGTAACTTCATGGCTTGTGGCGTGCCGCATCGTTTTGTGGTGGCAGGCGCACTGCCCGGCTTTGATGGCCCAAAGCTGTTGGCCGATACGCAAAAAATTTGCGAAGAGGAAATACACTTTTGGCATGGCAATACTTCAGTTAAAAACCGGCCGCCCTTCAGCAAATACCTCTTCATGCTCAATGCTGTGGATGATGGCTATGGGGGGCTGGAGCACCGTAACTCGACCGCGCTGATCTGCAATCGCAAAGACCTGCCGCGCGTGGGCGACACCAAGGTATCTGAAGGCTACACCACGCTGCGCGGGCTCATCAGCCACGAGTACTTTCACACCTGGAACGTCAAACGTCTGCGCCCGGCTGAATTTGCGAGCTATAACTACGGCCAGGAAAACTACACCGAACTGCTGTGGTTTTTTGAAGGCTTTACCAACTACTACGACGACCTGCTGCTGCGCCGCGCAGGCTTGCTCGACAACGCGGGCTATTTAAGGCTGCTGAATAAAACCATCAACCAGGTCATGCAAACGCCCGGCGCGCAGGTGCAGTCGGTGGCCGAGGCGAGTTTTGATGCCTGGGTGAAATATTACCGACAGGACGAAAACACACCCAATGCCACGGTGAGCTACTACACCAAGGGTTCGCTGGTGGCGCTATGTTTTGATTTGACCCTGCGAGACCAACACAACGCAACGCTGGACGACGTGATGCGCACCCTGTGGGCAAACTGTAAAGGCGGCCCGATGCGCGAAGCTGATTTTTTGGCCGCGTTGCAGCAAGTCACTGGCCGATCGTTCGCGCCAGAACTAGCCAGTTGGGTACACGGCAACGGCGAGTTACCGCTGGAAAGCCTGCTCAAACAGCACGGTGTGTCGGTGGTTGAAGACCCGGCACAGTTGGCGCATCGGATGGGTACGCGCGTCAGTGAAACCAACGGCCTGCTGCACATCAAAACGGTGCTGCGCGGCGGTGCGCTAGAGGAAGCAGGTTTTGCAGCAGGTGACGAATGGTTGGGGTTAGAGGCCGTCAGCACGACGCGTAAGGCCAGCAGCGCAGGTAGCTGGCGCATGAGCCGACTTGACGACTTGCTACTTTACGCAGGCAACGCTAAAAAAGTAGTCGCACTGGTCTCGCGCGACAAGCGTCTGCTGCGGCTAGCGCTCACCATGCCGCCTGCTTTGACGACCTGGCGCTTGGTGCCCAAAGATACGGTCAAAATAGACGCGTGGTTAACGTAGGAGCCTGGGCTGCAGAAAGGACGTCGGCTGCAAATTGACCGCAGCGGTCTAGTTTTCGCCAATTTCTTGCCAAATATCCAGATATTGGGCAAGAAATCGTCAAAAACTAGCCATCGCTGGGGCCAATTTTCGCTTCGACGCCTTCTGCCGCCCAGGCTCCTAGAGAAATTAATCCGAGACACCCAGAACTTCACCAAGGACTCTTATGACATTTGAAACCATCATCACCTCCACTCAGGGCCCTGACAGCCGCAAGGTCGGCATCGTCACCCTGAACCGTCCCAAGCAGCTCAACGCCCTGAACGACCAGCTGATGGACGAGCTGGCTGCCGCGCTCAAAGCCTTTGAGCTCGATGCCAACATTGGCTGCATGATCATCACTGGCAGTGAGAAAGCCTTTGCTGCCGGCGCCGATATTGGCGCGATGGCGCAGTACAGCTTTGCCGATGCCTACGGTAAAGACTTCATCACCCGGAATTGGGAGCAGATTCGCGCAATTCGCAAGCCCGTGATTGCCGCCGTCAGCGGTTTTGCACTGGGCGGCGGCTGCGAGCTGGCCATGATGTGCGACTTCATCATCGCCGCCGACAACGCCAAATTTGGTCAGCCTGAAATCAAACTCGGCATCATCCCCGGTGCAGGCGGCACCCAGCGCCTGCCGCGCGCCGTGGGCAAGTCCAAGGCGATGGACATGGCGCTCACGGGCCGCATGATGGATGCGGTTGAGGCCGAGCGCTCCGGTCTGGTCAGCCGCGTGGTGCCGCTGGACAAACTAATGGATGAGGCCCTGGGTGCAGCCTTGACAATTTGCGACCTGGGTCAGATTGCCGTGATGGCAACGAAAGAGTCTATTAACCGCGCATTTGAAAGCGGCTTGACCGACGGCGTGATGTTTGAGCGCCGCCTGTTCCACGCCATGTTCGCGACGGAAGACCAAAAAGAAGGCATGGATGCGTTTGTGAACAAGCGCAAAGCTGACTTCAAGCACCGGTAGTCATATAGCGCCCCCCCCCCAAGCTCCTCACTTCGTGTGGTTCTCTGCCCCCACGGGGCTGGCCTTGCTTGGGGCGGCCCAGCGCTACGTCCGCAGTCTCCGCTATAATCTGCGGCTCGGTGATATAGCTCAGTTGGTTAGAGCGCAGCATTCATAATGCTGATGTCGGTGGTTCAAATCCACCTATCACCACCAATATTTAACGCGTCATTGCGGGCTTGACCCGCAATCCAGGGCTTCTGGATTCCGTTCTGGATCCCGGATCAAGTCCGGGATGACAATTCAAAACTCTCAGCCTCTGGATAAACACCATGAACCGCTGGACATCTACCCTCTTCGCTGCTCTGGCGGCTTTGCTCGTCAGCGTCGCCAGCGCCCAAACGGAAGAGTCAAAATCCAACATCCGCCAATTCCCCAAAGAAGCCAAACGTGGCGATTTGGTGGTACTGACCGCCCCTGAAATTGCGATGGACGGAAAGCCTGACAGGCTGTCACCCGCAGTACGCATACGCGACATCAACAACTTCCTGGTGCTGTCTGGCACGCTGGCCAACCAGAAGCTGGTCGTCAATTACCTGCGCGACAACATGGGGCTGGTACATAACGTTTGGGTACTAAACGCTGAAGAAATCAAACAGAAAATGCCCGGTCAGCCCGAAGGTATTTTGAGCAACATCCGCTCGATGTTTGAAACACCAACGGTGAAAGACGATGGCAACACGCCTTTCAACCAACTGCCTAAATACAAGCCATAGATTACAAGCAATAGAGCCGGGTAGCCAAGCATTGGCATTCCTGCCTTTTTTTAGCTATTTTCAGGCATTAAATTGACCTCTAGCCCAATGATTACGGGAGAAATTAGCTCCTTAATTAATAGCATTTATCCATCCCTCATTGATCTTCATCATGCCTAAAAAAGTCTTCATCAAAACCTTCGGCTGCCAGATGAACGAGTACGACTCGGACAAGATGCAGGACGTCATGCATGCCGCTGAGGGCTACGAGCCGACGCAAGACGTTGAGCAAGCAGACCTGATTTTGTTCAACACCTGCTCGGTACGTGAAAAAGCGCAAGAAAAAGTTTTCAGTGACCTGGGCCGGGTGAAGCACCTGAAAGAAAAGGGCGTGCTGATTGGCGTGGGCGGTTGCGTGGCCAGTCAGGAAGGCGCAGCCATCATCGCGCGTGCGCCGTATGTTGACGTGGTGTTCGGCCCGCAAACCCTGCATCGCCTGCCGCAATTGCTGGAAAACCGCGCACGCCTCGGTAAGCCGCAGGTGGATATCAGCTTTCCCGAAATCGAAAAATTCGACCACTTGCCACCAGCCCGCGTTGAGGGCGCCAGCGCCTTCGTCAGCATCATGGAAGGCTGCTCCAAATATTGCAGTTACTGCGTGGTGCCCTACACGCGCGGGGAAGAAGTCTCAAGGCCGTTTGAAGATGTGCTGGTTGAAGTCGCTGGTTTGGCCGACCAAGGCGTGAAAGAAATCACGCTGCTGGGCCAGAACGTGAATGCGTACCGAGGCAAGATGGGGGTTACGGCAGAGATTGCCGACTTCGCAACCCTGCTCGACTACGTCCACGACATCCCCGGCATTGAGCGCATCCGCTACGTGACCAGCCACCCCAATGAGTTCACCCAAAGCCTGATTGATGCGTACGCCAAGCTGCCAAAATTGGTTAACCACCTGCACCTGCCCGTGCAGCACGGCTCCGACAAAATCTTGATGGCCATGAAGCGCGGCTACACCGCGATGGAATACAAAAGCACCATCAGGAAGCTGCGCGCCATCCGCCCCGACCTGGCCATGAGCAGTGACTTCATCGTCGGCTTTCCGGGCGAGACCGATGCAGACTTCGACAAGATGATGCGCCTGATTGACGACGTGGGTTACGACACCTCCTTCAGCTTCATTTACAGCCCGCGTCCGGGCACGCCAGCCGCCAATATCAAAGACGATACGCCGCACAGCGTCAAATTAAAACGCCTGCAACACCTGCAAGCCACGATAGACAAAAGCGTAGAAGCCATCAGCGCCAGCCGTCTCGGTACGGTGCAACGCGTACTGGTGGAAGGCCCCGCCCGCAAAACGCCAAATGCGCTGTTTGGGCGGACTGAATGCAATCGGCCAGTGGTGTTTACCGGGCCTGATCGATTGATTGGGCAACTGGTGGATATCAGGATCACTGAGGCGCCTATGCGGTCGCTTAGGGGTGAGGTGGTGACTGTGGATGAGGCTTTGTTGGTTTGAGCCTGTTTTTTTGGGTAGATTCGTTAGCTCTGCTGGGTTTGCCGGAGGTTGCCCGGCAGCTACGTGAAAGAAATTCGCTATAAATTCAGGAGCTATTTGCGCATGTAGATATTGGCCTGGAGCCATAAAATACACCCTAAAAATCCCAGAAAAAAGTCTTTTCTCTCAAAACTTCGGCATCCCCTTCATCCCACCCATCTTCTTCATCATCTTCATCATCCCGCTGCCCTTCATTTTCTTCATCATCCCCTGCATCTGCTCAAACTCATTGAGCAAACGGTTTACCTCCTGCACGTGAACCCCTGAGCCCATCGCAATGCGCTTTTTGCGGGTGGCCTTGATCAGCTCGGGTTTGCGGCGCTCGAGCGGCGTCATGCTTTGAATGATGCCCTCCTTGCGCTTGATGTCTTTTTCGGCTTTGCCCATGTCGACCTGGCCTGCCTTGGCGGCCATTTGGGCGGGCAGTTTGTCCATCAGGCTGGCCAGGCCACCCATGTTTTTCATCTGCTGGAGTTGGCTTAAAAAGTCTTCCAGATCAAAGCCACTGCCAGACTTGAGTTTGGCAGCCAGCTTTTGAGCGGCGGCTACGTCAACACCTGCGGTGACTTGTTCGACCAGCGCGACGATGTCGCCCATGCCCAAAATTCGCCCGGCGTGGCGCTCGGCGTCAAACACTTCCAGGCCATCGAGCTTTTCGCTCGTTCCGGCAAACTTGATAGGCGCGCCCGTGATTTGCCGTACGCTTAGCGCTGCACCACCGCGTGAGTCGCCATCGAGCTTGGTCAAAATAATGCCGGTCAGCGGCAATGCGTCTTTGAAGGCTTTGGCAGTGTTCACCGCGTCCTGGCCTTGCATGGCATCGACCACGAACAGCGTTTCGACAGGGTTAAGCACCGCATGCAGTTCCTTGATCTCGGCCATCAGGGCCTCGTCAATGGCCAGGCGGCCTGCGGTATCGACCAGTAGCACGTCAAAGAAATGGCGCTTGGCGTAGTCAATCGCGGCGCGTGCAATGTCTACGGGCTTTTGGTCTGGCGTGCTGGGAAACCACTCGGCGCCGGCTTGTGCCGTCACGGTTTTCAGCTGCTCAATAGCTGCTGGGCGGTACACGTCGCCGGATACGGTCAGCACTTTTTTCTTGCGCTTTTCAATCAGGTGTTTGGCCAATTTTGCAGTGGTGGTCGTTTTACCCGCGCCTTGCAGGCCGGCCATCAAAATCACAGCCGGCGGTTGTGCCGCAAGGTTGATGTCGCTAACGCCCTCACCCATCGTGGCGGCCAGCTCTTTGCTGACGATGCTGACCAGCACCTGGCCGGGTTGCAGGGAGCCCATGACTTCAGCGTCCAGTGCTTTGTCTTTGACCCGGGCAATAAAGTCGCGCACCACAGGCAAGGCCACGTCAGCCTCCAGCAGAGCCATGCGCACTTCGCGCAGCATGTCTTGCACATTGGTTTCAGTGATACGGGCCTGGCCACGCATTTCCTTGACGAGGCGGGTGAGTTTATCGGTAAGGGCTGAGGCCATGAGTTGGCTCCGTTGCAATGGAGCAGTTAAAGAGACAGGGTATTGACGTGGGCGCGGCCCCCGCCGTGAGGCTAAACTTACCACATGATTTTAGCGACGACTGTCTGGTGGAGTGCGGTGTGTTCAGCAGGCGCATTCGCGGGCTACGCTTTGATCGCGTTGGCCAGCCGGCGTCTGGCCCCACAAACCCTGCGCGTTCTGTTACTGGCTGCCTGGCTTTTGCATGGTGCAGCATTGGCTGAAGGCTTGCTGGGTGAACCGCCCCGTTTTGGCTTTGCACCAGCACTATCGATGACGGTGTGGCTGGTACTGGCGGTGTATGCGATTGAAAGCCGATTGTTTCCACAACTTCAGATGCATTGGGCGCTGGCCGGACTGGGTAGCGTGGCGGTCGCGCTGTCAGTTGCTTTTCCAGGATCCAGCTACTTGAAAGTGGCATCTGTCTGGCTGCCCTTGCACTGGGCACTCGGCATTGCGTCGTATGGCCTGTTTGCAGCCGCTGTTGTACACGGCTGGCTGATGCAGCGCTCCGAACGCGCGATGCGCCTGGCCACGCAAAGCGATGCAGGCGTGCCGCTGATGACGCTGGAGCGCCTGACCTTTCGTTTTGTGGAGGCCGGTTTTGTGTTGCTGTCGGCCACCTTGCTGGTCGGCTGGTTGTTTACTGAACAACTGTACGGGCCAGGTTTGGTATGGAAGTGGAATCATAAAACCATTTTTTCTGTGCTGGCATGGCTGACTTTTGCCAGCCTGCTGATAGGCCGTGCGCGCTTCGGTTGGCGCGGTTTAAAGGCTGTACGTGTTTTGTATCTGGGCAGCGGGCTGCTGCTGCTGGGTTATGCCGGGTCTCGTTTTGTGCTCGAAGTTGTCTTGAAACGCGCATGAAATACGCATGAAATACGCATTGGTTTTTGGCTTGG
>JAYVPR010000511.1:0-3003 GCA_043757245.1 Polaromonas sp.
CGACTCAGCCCTTGGTGTTGCGCCAAAGCCGTGGCTTGCTGCACATAGTCAAACGGCAGTAGCTTGCCGCCCAGCGTGTTTTCCAGTGCCAGTAAGCGCGTGCGTGCAAAGTGCGCGTCGTCGGGTTTAATGGCGGTTTCGATATCGCTAAGGGCCAATGTGCCGTCCGGCTGATGGTTCAGCGGCTGCGGCTGCACACTACCAAACACTGCCGCGCCGCCGCCTTCCCAGCGGTAGGCATGCGCCATCTGTCCGACGATGTACTCATCGCCCCGCTGGCAGTGGCTGAGGATGGCGCACAGATTGCTCTGCGTCCCTGTGGGCACAAAAAGCGCGGCATCAAAGCCCAGCATCGCAGCGATTTTTTCCTGTAGCGCGTTGACGCTCGGGTCGTCCCCAAATACATCGTCGCCGACCTGCGCGGCCTGCATGGCCGCGCGCATGGCGATCGTGGGCTGAGTCACCGTATCACTTCGCAAATCAACTGTTTTGGTGGTCATTTTGGCTTTTAACCCTCGTAGAAATTGGCTAAGTTGCTACTAACTTTGTAGCAAATAGCCCCGCTGCTATGCCTGTTGATTCAGAAAGTTCTTCAGCATCGCATGGCCATGCTCGGTCAGTATCGACTCCGGATGAAATTGCACGCCCTGAATCGGCAACGTCTTGTGCTGCACTCCCATGATCTCCCCGTCATCCGTCCACGCCGTGACTTCCAGCACATCAGGGCAAGAAGATTTTTCAATCGCCAGTGAGTGGTAGCGGTTAACCGTGAACTGCTTGGGCAAACCAGCAAACACACCTTGCTGCGTGGTGGTAATCACGCTGGTTTTGCCGTGCATAAGTTGCTGGGCGCGCACGATGTTGCCGCCAAACGCAGCGCCTATGCTTTGGTGACCCAAGCAGACACCAAGTATCGGCAGTTTGCCCGCAAAGTGCTGGATGGCTGCAACTGAAATACCCGCCTCTTTAGGCGAGCACGGGCCCGGCGAAACGACCAGGCGATCGGGCTTCTTGGCAGCGATTTGCTCGATGGTAATTTCATCGTTACGGAAAACCTCAACATCAGCACCCAGCTCGCCGAAATACTGCACGATGTTGTAGGTGAAGCTGTCGTAGTTGTCGATCATCAGGAGTTTCATGCGGGTATCTTTCAACGCGGAGAAGAGGAGAGCGCGGAGGACGCGGAGTATTTGTTGTAGGAGTTAACAACACGATGTATCCCTTGCTTAAGCTGGGGGGTATTGAAGTTAATCAAGAGCCCAACTTGCCGTTTTGACAAGCGTAAGTAACTTAAGAGCTGCGCCTTATGAATTGGCAAAATCGCATCAACGCTTTTCAGTTCAATCACCATCGTTTCGTCAACCAGAAGATCCAGTCGCATAGCCTGAGATAGCGACATACCTTTGTAAAAAACAGGCACTTCTAATTGACGTTGAACACGAATAGCCCTCAGACTCAACTCATGGCAAAGCGCAGCTTCATAAATACTTTCAAGCAGCCCAGGTCCAAGCACCTCGTGGACTTCGATTGCGGCGGATATTACTGCGTTAGAAAGGCTCCAAGAAGGTCGTCTCTCCGCGTCCTCCGCGCTCTCCTCTTCTCCGCGTTGAATGCACCCGGCTTGAATCACCCCCGCGCTCACTCCAGCCCCTCCTCAACCAGCTCACTGGCCCGCAGCAGAGCGCGCGCCTTGGCCTCCGTCTCCCTCCACTCCAGCTCGGGCACGGAATCAGCCACCACGCCCGCAGCCGCCTGCACATACAAAACCTGATCCTTGATGATGCCAGTTCGAATGGTGATGGCCACGTCCATGTCGCCTGAATAGCTGAGGTAACCACACGCGCCGCCATACAGGCCGCGCTTGGTCGGCTCCAGCTGGTCAATCACCTGCATCGCGTGTACTTTGGGTGCGCCGCTCAGTGTGCCTGCCGGGAAGGTGGCTTTTAAAACGTCCATGCCGGTCATGCCGTCCAGCAATGCGCCCTCAACATTGCTGACAATGTGCATGACGTGGCTGTAGCGCTCGACGGCAAAGGCTTCAGTGACTTTGACACTGCCCGTTTTAGCAATACGGCCAATGTCGTTGCGTGCCAGGTCAATCAGCATAACGTGCTCGGCACGCTCTTTGGGGTCGTTGACCAGTTCTTGCTCGACGGCTTTGTCTGCCTCGGGCGACGATGCTCTGGGGCGAGTGCCTGCCAGCGGGCGAATCGTCACTTTTTGGCCGACATGAATTTGCTCCTGCCGTACCAAAATCTCAGGCGAAGCGCCCACCACATGAAAGTCGCCGAAGTGGTAGTAATACATGTAGGGCGATGGGTTCAATGACCTGAGCGCGCGGTACAAACTCAGTGGTGATTCGGTATAGCGCTTTTTAATTCGCTGGCCAACCTGCACTTGCATGAGGTCGCCCGCTTCGATCATGCGCTTGGCTTTTTCAACAGCTGCAATGTAATCGGCCTTGGCAAAGTCGCGCTCAGCCGGGTAGCCCTGGCTTGGCTTGACGACTGGTGCGCTGACGGAATACTTGAGCTGCTCTTTTAACTCACGCAAGCGTTTTTTGGCATTGGCATAGGCCTCTGGCTGCTTGGGATCGGCGTACACGATCATGTAAAGCTTGCCCGACAGGTTGTCAATCACCGCCAGTTCTTCGCATTGCAGCAGCAAAATATCTGGGCAACCGAGCGTATCGGGTGGGCAACTTGCCTCCAGCTTTTTCTCGATATAGCGCACCGCGTCGTAGCCAAAATAACCCGCCAGTCCGCCACAAAAGCGCGGCAAACCGGGGCGCAAGGCCACCTTGAAGCGCTTTTGATAATCATTGATAAAGTCCAAAGGATTTTGCTTGGAGGTTTCAACCACTTTGCCGTCGGTAACGACTTCTGTGACTGCCTCGGCACCAAAGCCCGATGCGCGCACCAGTGTGCGGGCAGGCAAGCCAATAAAGCTGTAGCGGCCAAAACGTTCGCCACCCACGACAGATTCAAGGAGGAAGCTGTATTT
>JAYVPR010000512.1:0-2989 GCA_043757245.1 Polaromonas sp.
CAACCCTGTGCCATCAAGGCACCAGCGCCGTCAACGTGTGTTGCCCACCCGCTTACGCTGCGGCATCGTCTTTGCCGGCCCAGATTCGCTCGCCGTGGCCGCTCACGCCCAGGCCGGTGTGCAGGTCAATCCAGGCGACTCGTTTGGCTTGCCCGGCATGCTGGCGCAGCACGCCGCGCAGGGTCTGGTTGCTCCAGGTGGCGCTATTACCACCGTAAAACAGGCCGTCGGCAAACTCGTGCTGACCCTGGGTGATGGCCGACTGGTACGCCGTCGCGCCATTCTTGGCAATAAAGTCCAGCGTCGCGGCCTGGTTGGCGGCATCTGGCGGCCATTGCTCAGGCAAGATCAAGTCATGCAGGGCGCGGTAAGCGGCGTTGGCGGGCAGGGGCTTGGCAAAGTCCTGAAAATTGCGGTTCAAGTCCACGTTTTCATGCGTGGTGCGGCGGATGTGAGAAAAACCGTAGGGGTTGAGTGCATGGATGTACAGCACCGCTGTGCCGGATGCACGCGCTTTTAAAAGCCAGTCTGCATCGTGCAGCGCGTGTACTTGCACGCCGCTGCCGCAATAACCTTCAACACCGTGGCAAGCGCTGCTGACGATCAGCAGGTTTTGTGCATCCATGGGGCCATCGCGGGCTACGTCCATCGCAAGGTCTTCACCATCCCGGCCTTTGAGTGGATGTGCGTAGGATTGAACAGACAAACCAGCAATTGCCGCTGCTTCTAAAAACTTGATTCTGGCCTCTTGATAGCTGCCAGAGAATGCATTTGGGATGGGAGTCATGAGTTTTTACCTATTACTCACCGGTTACTTAAATACAAGACTCAGACATTTAAATATTCCGTCTTTCCCGCGAAGGCGGGAATCCAGAGGACATCGAGCAAATTCGGGCACTGGATTCCCGCCTTCACGGGAATGACTGGTGTTTTGGTTTGTGGTAGATATTTTCTCAAAAAAAGAGCTGAAGCCCAATAAATACGGGATAAAACTGCTTCTTAATTAATAGCATATCAGACGCAATTACTGGTCTTCACGCAGCCGCATGAAACTGGCAAAACGGGGGATTCCGCTGTCATTCAAGCCCCGATAGCGATACGTCACCTGGCTGCCCACTGCCGGTGGGTTTTGCCGCTGTACATCGCTAAAACCCGTCCCCAGCTTAAACCGTTTGGCGGTTTTTCCATCTACGGCAGGTATTTCAACCAGCAGCGCGCCCATCTGGCCTGCGTACTTGCCTTTGCCGGGGACATGCCCAATGACTTTGGCTTCCGCATCGTCATGGGTTTTGACTTTAAGCAAGTCGTCATTGCGCACACCTTTGTACAACGAGCTGCCCCGGTGCAGCATCAGGCCTTCAGCACCTGCCTTGGTGATTTGTTTGAGCTTACTTTGTAGCGCCGCGTGACTGGCCACTTTGCTTTGCGGCACAGCTTGCAGCCAGGCCACGCCCAATTTGCTCACCACGCTGTTCAGCGTTGACAACCGTTCGGTAAACGGGCCCGGCTCGGCAGGCAAGTCAAACACCATGAACTGAATGCCGCGCCAAGCTGCATCATCAGGCGTTTGCTGGCGCACGGTAGACACCGCTTTTTGAAACTGCCCACGCCCAGCCCACAGCTCGCCATCCATCGGTGTGGCAGGCCAGTTGGCGGTAAACCAGGCGGGTGCATTGACGGTTTGGCCGCCCCGGGTCAACAGCTTTTGCCCATTCCAAAAGCCGCGCACGCCGTCGTATTTTTCACTCACCCAGTAGTTGGCCAACTGAACGCCGGGGTGGTAAACATTGGCCAGCATGAGCGGTGGTTTGACGTCAGCGGCCAGTGCAACTGGCGCAGCGCCGTAACCTAAAGTCGCCAACAGCAATAACAATGCGCTACGTTTAAAGTAGCTGATTGCGCCCGTATTCATTGGGCTTTGTCTGTTTTTCATCACTCTCTCCCCTTCCGGGGGAGGGAGGGGGTGGGGGCAGGCGCAGAACGGCTGCCAGCATCGTGCGTGCCCCCATCCCAACCCCACGTGCAGTCGCCGGAGGCGACTGTTCTTTGGCCTGTCCAAGTCCGCACATGCGGACTTGGAGCCGCAGGCCGCAGCCCCGGGAGGGGAAGGAGCAAGGCAATCGAAGGTGTTGGCAACGATGGCATGTTTTCAAGCCGCAATAACAGGCTCTGCAATCCCACCCACCACCTGGCTGAAGCCGCCATCGACGTAAGTGATCTCACCCGTCACGCCACTGGCCAGGTCGCTCAGTAAAAACGCCGCCACGTTGCCAACTTCTTCAATCGTCACGTTGCGGCGCATCGGTGCGGCGTCTGATACAGCTTTCAAAATTTTGCTGAAGCCTGCAATGCCGCTGGCCGCCAGGGTTTTGATCGGGCCAGCGCTGATGCCGTTGACACGGATGTTTTTTGGGCCGAGCGATTCGGCGGTGTAGCGCACCGATGCTTCTAGGCTGGCTTTGGCCAGGCCCATGGTGTTGTAGTTGGGCAGCACGCGCAGTGCGCCCAGGTAGGTCAGCGTGAGCAGGGCTGATTTTTCGTTCAGGTACGGCAAGGCGGCTTTGGCCATCGCCGGGAAGCTGTAGGCGCTGATGTCATGGGCGATTTTGAAGCCCTCGCGCGACAAACCTTCCAGAAAATCGCCAGAAATCGCCTCTTTGGGCGCAAAGCCAATGCTGTGAACAAAGCCGTCAAACTTTGGCCAGACTTTTGCCAGGTCGGTAAAAAGCTGGGTGATTTGCTCGTCACTGCCCACGTCGCAGTCAAAGATCAGCGTAGAGTCAAAATCCGCTGCAAACTCGGTGATGCGCGCCTTGAAGCGCTCGCCCACATAGGCGAAAGCCAGCTCTGCTCCTTGGGCTTTGCACGCCTTGGCAATGCCGTAGGCAATTGAGCGGTTGCTCAAAACGCCAGTAATCAATAATTTTTTGCCAGTTAAAAAACCCATGACGTATTCCTTGTGAAAAATCTTGCAGAATTGTGACATGCG
>JAYVPR010000513.1:0-11025 GCA_043757245.1 Polaromonas sp.
TGATTGCTGCGGTCAGCGTGGTCTTGCCGTGGTCGACGTGGCCAATCGTGCCGACGTTGACGTGCGGTTTGGTCCGCTCAAATTTGCCTTTTGCCATTTTCCAAGCTCCAAAAATTATAGAGAATTAAACATCAAAACATTAAAAACTGGTGCCCATTCCGGGACTCGGACCCGGGACCTCTCCCTTACCAAGGGAGTGCTCTGCCACTGAGCCAAATGGGCTGAATTTTTCTTACGCCTCAGTGATCTCAATTACTTCTCGCAACCACTCTGTAAACAACGTCGATATGGAGCGGGAGACGGGAATCGAACCCGCGTCATTAGCTTGGAAGGCTAGGGTTCTACCATTGAACTACTCCCGCGCAACTCCATAAACTCCAGACTTACCTCGCGCAGCGCTGCAAAATCACTTGAAATCAATATTGGTGGATGAGGCTGGATTCGAACCAGCGTACGCGTTAGCGAGCAGATTTACAGTCTGCCTCCTTTAGCCACTCGGACACCCATCCATTCAAGGGAACCACAGATTATGCCATGTTTTTATGACCTTTGACTAGCTACCACACTGCACGGCCATGGCCAGGATGCACTTTGAGCCATGCACGAGCGAGGGAAAAATGACCACAACCGATAAAAGGCGCAGGCGCGCGCATGGCCGACAGGGGTGAGGGGTGGTTTGCCAGCAGAACTGTGTGTCGATTTGCATCAATCAGCGCTTGTTTGCCTTGCGCATGCGCGCCCCAGAGCATGAAAATAACCGGTTGTTCACTTTTTGCCACGCGATGAATCACCGCGTCCGTCAGCTGCTCCCATCCGCGTTTGGCATGGCTGGCAGGCTTCCCCTCCTCTACCGTCAGGCAGGTGTTAAGCAGCAGCACGCCGTTTTCAGCCCATCTGACCAAACTTCCGCCCGGAACCGGAAAGGTCGGCGGAGATACGCCAAGATCGCGCTGAATTTCTTTGAAGATATTGCGCAGTGATGGTGGTAGCGCAACGCCGGGCGCAACTGAAAACGCGAGCCCTTCAGCCTGACCCCGGCCATGGTACGGATCTTGACCCAAAATCACAACCCGCACCCTTTCAGGCGGTGTCAACGCCAGAGCGTGCAGTGGCTGAGGCGGGAAAATCACCACTTTTTCAAGCAATCGCTGGTTTAGAAATGCAAGCAGGGCTACACCCGTACTGCTTGCAAAAAAATCGCTCGTCAGGCTTTGCCAGCCAGGGGCAACAGGCCACAAAGCTGGGTCAGCTGCGGTCAATCGACTCACTTCAGCAGGCCATAACCCGTCCATACGCTGGTCAGTACTTGGTCTTTACTCAGTGACCGAATAACTCGCCCAGCGCAACGCCAGGGTCGTCAGCACGCATGAAGGCTTCGCCTACCAAAAACGCATGAACGTTGGCGTCCCGCATGCGTTTGACATCCGCAACCGTCGAAATGCCAGACTCGGTGACCACAATCCGACGTTCAGGCCCCTCAGGCATCCGGCTCAATAAACCAAGTGTCGTGTCAAGCGACACATCAAACGTTTTCAAATTACGGTTGTTGATGCCGATGAGTGGCGTTTTAAGCTTTAAAGCACGTTCAAGTTCAACGCCATCATGGACCTCGACCAGCACCGCCATATCGAGCGACATCGCCAACGCTTCCATGTCCTGCATTTGCGCGTCGTCCAGCACGGCCGCAATCAACAAAATGCAGTCTGCGCCCATCACCCGTGACTCGTAAATCTGGTACGCATCAATCATGAAATCTTTGCGCAGAGCGGGCAGGCTGCATGAGGCGCGTGCCTGCTTGAAATACTCAATATTGCCCTGGAAAAATTGTTTGTCAGTCAGCACCGACAAACACGCAGCGCCAAACTCAGCATAGCTTTGCGCAATGTCAGCAGGTATAAAGTCAGGCCTGAGCACCCCCTTGGAAGGGCTGGCTTTTTTGACCTCGGCAATCACGGCAGGCTTGCCAGCAGCGATTTTGTTTTGCAAAGCCCCCACGAAGTCACGTGTCAACACGCGGGATTCCGCATCGGCGCGGATCACCGACAAGGGTTTTTGTTGCTTCAAAGCAGCGACTTCGCCCTGCTTGACGGTGATGATTTTTTCCAGAATATCGGGCATGCAAGCATTATCACCGCGTCACCCTTGCAGCATCTGCACTGCGGCCTGACGCAGTGGCGGGAGGTTGTCCAGCCAAGATTTATTCCTCCGCTTCGGCCACGTCGTGTTCGTTGTCAAGATTATTCATGTGTTTAGCATAAAACCAGATGATCACCACGTAAATGATGAGCGAACCCTGTGCGCCCATCCAGAAGCTGAACGGCCAGCCAAAGAAATTAAAGCTCAGATCGCGGGCAAAGTAGCTCACAACGAAGGTGACTACAAACCAGATACCCAACAAAACGGCAGTGATAGTGAGCGTCTTGTTCCAATATCTTCGGTGATTGTCAGTAACCTGCATCATCTGTCTCCATTGTTAAAACGCCACCCGCTCTATGCGCGTCACGCCTGCTCGTTCGTCATCTTGATCAATCGCTCAAGTCGTGATTTGGCGGCCCCCGATGCCAGCGCGGTTAAAGCTTTCTCAACGCCCTCCTTCATTGAGCCTGCCACATTGGCAGCGTATAGCGCAGCCCCGGCGTTCAAAATCACGATGTCACGCGCCGCACCGCTCTGGTTATCGAGCACCCCGAGCAACATGGCTTTGGACTGTTCGGGGGTGTCAACCCGTAGCGCTCTGGAGCTGGCCATGGTGAAGCCAAAGTCCTCCGGGTGAATTTCGTACTCCGTGATTTCACCGTTTCGTAGCTCGCCCACCACGGTAGCTGCGCCCAAACTGATTTCATCCAGCCCGTCTTTGCCGTACACCACCAGCGCATGCTCTGCGCCCAAGCGCTGCAAGGCACGAACTTGTATGCCCACCAGGTCTGGGTGAAACACGCCCATCAAAATATTCGGCGCACTAGCCGGGTTGGTCAGCGGTCCGAGGATGTTGAAGATGGTGCGTACGCCAAGCTCTTTGCGAATGGGTGCCACAGCCTTCATCGCCGGATGATGGTTGGGCGCGAACATGAAACCGATACCCACTTCCTCAATACACCGCGCGATCGCTTCAGGTGGCAAATTGATGCTGATACCGAGGGACTCCATCACATCCGCACTGCCCGACTTGCTGCTGACGCTTCTGCCGCCATGCTTGCTCACCTTCGCGCCAGCAGCCGCAGCGACAAACATCGAACAGGTTGAAATATTGAAGGTGTGAGAGCCGTCGCCGCCGGTGCCCACAATGTCCACCAGATGCGTTTTGTCCGCCACGTTGACCTTGGTTGAAAACTCTCGCATCACCTGTGCGGCGGCGGTGATTTCACCAATGGTTTCCTTTTTGACGCGCAGCCCGGTGATGAGCGCCGCCATCATCACGGGCGACATCTCACCACTCATGATGAGGCGCATCAGGTGCAGCATTTCATCGTGGAAAATTTCTCGGTGCTCAATGGTGCGCTGCAGGGCTTCCTGTGGGGTGATTTTGTGGGAATTTGGCATAAGGCGCTCCAAAAATACTGTTTTTAGGTATTAGATAGGGCTATAGCCCAATGAAAACGGGGACAAGAAGATATCAAAATAATAGCAAGTAGCAGCACATCAAAGTGCTATCGTCACTTCGTCGCCGGCCACGTTGCGTACCCGCAGGCGTAGCGGACGGGCGCTGCAATGCAGACGACCGTTCCAGGCGCTGCTTTGCTTTTGGCCATTCAGCCACAGGCGGTTTTTAGCATCAATGCGCGCTTCAGCCGCGCTGTGCCACGCACCGTCTGCCTGGGTGCAGTCCACCGACAGCCACTCAATGCATTCCAGCCCGTCTTCGCTCAAACCTTGCGGTGCAGACGTTTTTGTACTGGCTGATTTGCCGCGCACGGCGCTGGGCTGCAAAGCCATTTTTTGCTGGGCTTCGTCCAGCTTGCGGGCCAGGTAGTCGCTGTGGTAGCGCTCGACCACCACGACAAAGCCGCCTGCACCAACAGGTGCCACAGGCTCAACAGGCTCTACCCGCGCCTGCAGCTCGTCGCCCAACACCAGGTCAGCCAGCAGGGGTTTGAGGTCGCGTAGCTCCACGGAGATGCCGCTGGGGTTGTGTTCGGCCAGCCAGGCGGCGCAGGCCTCGGGGTCGGCAATGTCTATGGTGTAGACCACCACGTTTTCAACCGGGTAGTCCCACTCGGCCAGCTTGGGCAGCTCTTCCATCGTCAGGCGGTGCAAAGCGGCTTCGTCAAACACGCGGCTGGCTGAGTCCAGCAGGTTGGGCAAGTGCACCGGCACCGCCCCGTTGCTTGAAAAAATACCCGCCCAGTACGCGGGCAAGGGCAGCTTGCTTTGTGCCATGCCCAGGCCAGGGATCAGGCCGTACAACTTGCCTTGAGTTTGCTGCGGGTTGCGAAACAGTTGCACGCCGTCTTGCACGCGCAACACGTCGAATGCCGCGCCCGCGCTGGCCAGCCGGTCGCGGGCGGTTTGAATGCTGTTCAGCCCAATGTCGCTGTGGACAAAGCGCCTGCCCAGATCATGTGCCACTTTGGCCGTGACGCCTGAGCCGCCAAAGAAGTCAGCCACCAGCATGCCGGGGTTGCTCGAGGCTTCGATGACCCTCTTGAGCAAGGTTTCGCTTTTTTCTGTTGGGTAGTCATTGCCAAAAGAATATGCATACACATCGTCCCAGAGCGAATCACATAAGTCTTCGTTAGAAGCATCTACTTTGTATTCTGGTTTACCTGTCTTCGAATGCGCACGCAGACGTCCACTAGCAGTCCATTCACGGGCAATGGCCTCGCTTCTCATCCAATGTCTGTTTGACGGTGGCCGATGACCAAATAAATCGTAGTCCATCCCAGTTCGAATTCCTGGTGCATCAAATGCATGCCAACGTTCTTCGCGTTCTATCGGTCTTTTCACTGGATTAAGCAGCGTAGTTTCATTTTTGGTGTACAGATAAATTGAATCCGTAGCAACATTCATTGCACGAATTTGCTCACGTTCTTGGATGGATTTTTTCACGCGCCTGACGACAATCTCATTCCTGAAATTCTCCTCCCCAAACACCTCGTCCAGCAAAATCTTCACGTAGTGGCCAATGTGCCAGTCGAGGTGAACATAAATACTGGCTGACTCGCTCATCACTGCTTTAATGGCTTGCAGGTTCTCATACATCCAGTTCAGGTAGTCCTCTTTGTTCCAGATGTCGCCGTACAGGGTTTCTTCCCAGCCGTCGGCCTCAAGCGCTGCGGGGGCCGTAGTCTCGCCATCCGCAGCCGTGGCTGTGTTGCCAGCAGCACTCGCAGAATTTGGGTGGCGGCGCAGCAGCACCTTTTTGCCGTAGTTGGCCCCGCTGGCAAACGGCGGGTCGATGTAGACCAAGTCCACCTTTTGCCCGGTGGCCAGCAGGTGTGCGCACGCCGCCTGGCATTCGCCATGTATCACCAGGTTGGCATGTCCATCTGCTATTAATGCAGGAGCTTCTTGCGCACATATTGATTGGGCTGCACCCGTATTTGGCACCTTTTTTGGGGCTTTTTTTGTTGCTTTTGCAGCTACAGCGGCGCTTTGTGTCAAATCAGGCTTGTTTCCCACCTGCTCGACGGTTTGCACCTCATACAGCGGCAAACCCCGGCTTAGGCGCTGGCCCGGCTTTTGGTTGCCGTTGTAGCGCAGCGTGCGGCTAAAGTTGCCCAGCACAGCCTGGCCGCGGAGCACGATGGGGTCAATGGGGATGTAGCGAATGGGCATGTGATGAGAAGTGGTGTGAGCGTTTATTGAGACTTAAAAACATGTTTTACAGGGACGCCATAACCGCTCGCAAGGGCAAGCGGTTGGTATTGCGGTTGTAGACCATATAGGGGACAGTCGGCCACGTGCAGCTTTGTCCAGGCTGGCAGGGTAGGTGTGCTTGGCATTTTCAAAACAAAGGGCAGTTTTTTGACGCATACCGCGGCAAAGCGTGCCGTGACCGCCGTCTGGTTGACGTTGACCATTTGGTGCAAGTAACGACAAAAGGCCAGCGACGCTTGCAGCTGCGTCCAGGCACCTGATGTGTGGCTGGACTTAAGTTCAACCAGCACGTAAACCGGCCGTTGGTGTGTGCGGTCCCAAGCAATGATGATGAGGTCGCAGCGCCTATGGGCGTGGGGGTGGCCAGCTTTGAAAAAAGACCAGGTCGTCGTTTTGAGGTTTTCAAGGCGTATGGCGCAACTGCTGGTCAAGCCCGCAGGGTCTACCCAAAAAGGGGGTTGTGCGGGTTCTGCAATTTCATAGACACCGCCGGGCGCACTAGGTGCGTGAAACAGTTTGGATTCCAGCAAGTCCGTTAAGGCACGAAAGTAGTCGGCCTCGCTCATGCCTGCTCCTGCGCCGGGGCAAACACCTCTTCCTGGCTGGCTTGACGTGCAAAGTAAATGTCTTGTGCGGCGCTGTTGAGCGACTCAATTGTTTGGTCAAACAGTTTGGTGGAGATGCCTTCTGCATGGCTGACTTGCATGGCCTCGGCTTTGCCGTGGTCAAACTCGTAGGCCGCTACGTCGCTGGCTTTTAAAAGCTGGCTGGCCTCTAACCCATGCTTGGCTATCAATGCGTCGCGTGCCGGGAAGTCTTCACCCAGCATCAGCAGGTTGCCCCACTCGCGCACCATGTAGTCTGAGTGGGTGCTCACCACCACCTGCACGCCCCGATTAACGAGTTGCGCCAACAAGCGGGCAACGATGCGCTGGTTGCTGGGGTGCAAGTTAAGCTCGGGCTCGTCAATCATCAGCCAGTCACCGGGCCGGGCCAGGTGATTAAGGTAAGACCACAGGCCAAAAAAAGTTTTGACGGCGGATGAACCCAGATGCAAACCCAGCTCAGCCTTGCTACGCTTGGGCTTGATGGAAATGTCGCCGTGGCGGTCAATTTTGTAGCTGGCTTTTAAAACCTCTTTTTGCAAGTAGGTGGCCAGGTCGGCAAACTCGCTGGTGCTGCGTTTGATTTCAGGCTGTTGGTTTAAAAACTCGATGTAGTCCTGAATCGGCTGGGCGTAGCGCGAGACGACGATTTCTTTGAGCAGGTCGCTGGTGTCAAAGGCCGTCATGGAGGCGGCTCGCATCAAAGTGGCGCGGCGGGCATTGAGCTCACGAAAAAACAGGTTGATACCAGAGCGCTCTGCTGGCAGTAAAAACGGGCGGTGATGACCGCTGCCCAGGCCTGCGGGCCATTGCACGTCAATCACAGACTCGCTGGCAAAGTCTGGCTCTGCTGCAAAAAACTGGGGAATCGCCTTTTTTAGTTGCTCACCACTGAGGCCTTGCCCCAGGCGGCCGTCCATCAACGCATACAACAGGTAAAGCGCATAGGTTTTGCCGGTATTGTTGGCGCCACAAAAAATAGTAAGCGGGCGCGGCTCAATGGTGGTTGTGTGCTTGAGCGCACCAAAGTCGTTAAGTACCAATTTCATGGTGTTGCTCCGTTCATGACGTTACTTTGGGACGAGGGCTTTGAGCAGTGTAGGCACTATGTCAAGGCTAAAAAACTGCGCAGCATGGCTAAAAAGCGTTTGCGCAGCATTGCAGTAAGCGCGGCTGGGCGGCTCCATGACTTCAATAAAGTCAAAACGCGGGTAACCAAATTTGTCGTTGTTGAGCCGCAAAAACTCGCTGCTGACGAATTTTTTGCGCAGGGTGTAGGCGCTTTGCTCAGCAAAGCCTGCGCCTTTGGCCTCGATGATTAGGACTTTATGGACAACGCCTTCGGTGGCGCGTTGCAACATCAAAAAGTCCGGGGTGTAAGCGCCCAGCTTTTGCCAGCGCTGCTGCTGGTTCCCCTTGCCAACTTGTTGGTAGCAATCAATGCGAAAGTCAGTCAGGTGCCTGGCGCCGTTGTAGTAAACCTCTAAACCGCTCGCCTGAAATTCAGCACTTTTGAGCAGCTCTTGCAGCAGGCCCAGCTCCAGACCGCTTTGGGCAAAGTCATACGGCAAGTAATGAAAACTGTGGTCTTTGGCCACCAGCTCTGACGCGGCAGTTACCGCCGATTGCGCGGCCAGCATGTGGCCCAGACCTTGAGCTTGCAGCAAGGCTTTGGCGGCTTCAAACTCAACACTACCTTGGGTGCCAATGTTTGCGCCGCGCTCGCCGCGCGCATCAGCGGCGATGATGGCGGCTACGTCAGCAGCCACGGGGTAGAGCTTGTCGTGCTGGATGGTGTTGGCAGGCAGCACCTCGGCTTTGAGCAGCAGCATGGCCTGCACATCATCAAGCGGCACTACTTGGGTTTGGAAACTCCGCAGGCACCAAAACGCCAGGCGGACCAGACGGCGCACGTCGGCCTGCGGCGCTTGGAGGGCGTAGCGCGGCACGTCTTGCGCATCCGGCTCGGTTAGCGCGGTAAAAATGGTTTGCAACTGGTTTTTGTACGGCACCAGCTCGCTGTAAGGCAAGGTGCCCAAGGCCTCGCGCACCAGCGTGTGCAGCCAGTGGGCAAACCCGGCTGTTGCACCCAACTCGCTAGTGCGCTGGCTACGCAATGACAAGTCGGCCAATGTGCCAGTTGTTACCGCGCTGCTGCTGCGCTGGGCGGCACGGCTCAAGGCCAAGGCAAGTTTCTCAAGCGTGCGGGGGTCTGCTTCGATGGTGCGCGTTTGGGTTTGCAGGCGCAGCTGGTAGGCCTCAATCACCGGCAACTGAGCCATGCTTTTTAGCCAACCCATGCGGCTATACACCGGGGTAGTGATGGGGCTGGCTAGTGCCGCGGCATTCAGTGCGGCGATGGTAGTATTTTGGCTTTGTTTGAGCTGCGCTTCCAAAATTTGGGCGTTGTCTGCGCTGAGGTAAATCAACGCGCTGTGGCGCTGGCCTCTAGCCACCTCACGCAGGCAGCGGCAGGCGGACTGCAGCACCATGTTGGCGGGGCTGTCACCTTTTTGCGCGAGGATAACGCCGGTCAAACTGCGGCAGTCCCAGCCTTCTTTGCCAATTTGCACGAGCAGCACAATGCGGTGCGTGGAGCCGGGTGTGTCAAGCGCCGTAAAGGCGGCTTCTGCGCCTTGTGGGGCTTTGTAATGGGCGTTGCCACGGTGGTATTTGAGCACCTGACCGGGAGCAAATTGCTCTACCAGCGGGGCAATTTCGGTCTCTAACCGCTCAATCGAGCCGCAGTAAATGGCGAGCTTGGCGCAGCAGCCGTCGTCGTACACCGTAGCGCCATAGCGCTGCATAAATTCAGCGGTGCCTTGCGCCACGATCTGCCCGGCACTCAGGCCGTGCGCGGTTTTAACCTCGGGCTGCTTTAAAAATAGGCGCACCGCTTCGGTCAGCGGGTAGTGAAACACCACGGTACTGATTTGCTTTTGTTTGATGGTGTGCGGGCATAAGCCTAATGCCAACTCTTGCGGCTTATCAAGGTAAGGCGTGCCCGAGAACCCGAGCACGCTGTGTACATTGCCGCTACGGTGCCAGCCCTGGATGACCTGACGTAGACGAATCTCGCTGGTGGCCGCGCCGTGAACCTCGTCAACCATCAGCAGCAAGCCGGGTATGCGGCTAATCAAGGCGCGCAGCTCGTTGGCGGCTAAATCGCGCTCGTCGTCGGTGGGGGCAATCAGTACATCGCTATCTTGCTCAATGCGGTCAAGGATGACTTTTTCAGCGTTCACCACCAGCACCAGCCCGGTCAGACCGGGTTGGCTTAAATGAGCGGCGATTTTGCGGGCATTGGGATTGCGAATCTGGTTGCTTTTGGCGGCGGTTTTAGGCGCATCAAGCACTTCAAATTGCAGCATGTGGCGCAGGCGGCTGGCCGCTGGTTCAGGCACCAGCCAGGCCGGGTCAAACCGTTCAATGCTGCGCAAGCTGGGCAAGATGCTGGACTTTTTGGCTGACGGAATCAAGCAGGCAAAGTTTTGCGCAAAGCGCTGGTCGCCGGGGTGCTGCTCGGCCAAATAGAGGTTCAGGTAAACGATGGCCGCCATGAGCCAGGTTTTGCCCGCGCCCATGGGCAGGCTGAACACGTAGTCGGTGTTTTGCCAGCCGTAGAACAGCTCGTTGGTGAGGGCCGCGTAGTCAAGCTCGTCGGCGTGGTCTTCTAGCCAGGTAGCCATGGCGGGCTGCTGGGCTTGCAGCAACTGGTACCAGGTGTGGGCTGCGGGCTGAGTTGCAAACACGCCCTGGGCGACTCGCGGCACTCGGCTGCGCGGGCCGCTGTAGTTGGCCGGATTGGCCGGGTTGACAAACGCGCCTTGCATCCACAGAGCTGTCAGGCTTTGGTTTTTGCCTTCTAACAACAAATATAAATAGGTTTGTATGGCGGCAATTTGCACATCACGCAGGTAACCGGCGGCTCGCATGTAGGCGACTAGTGGCGCGGCCGGGCAGTTGGGGCGCTCTAGCCAGAGGCGGGTTTGGTCGGCAATTAGCGCGTCAATCATGGTTTGATTATCAAGGGGTCGTGTTCACGCGTTGCGCGCCTTAAAGAACTGGCTCATCACGGCCACAGCGCGGTCTATACCAGCAACATCCACATCCAGGTGCGTGACAAAACGCAGGCGGTACAGCCCCGTGGCCAAGATGCCGCGAACGGCCAGGTGCGCAATCAGCGCCTCGAACTTCGCCCGCGCTTGCCCGGTCAAGTCGACAAACACAATGTTGGTCTGCGGTGCCTCGACCTGCAGGCCGTGTACGTTCAGATCCGACAGGCCATCGGCCAGCCGGCGGGCCAGGGCGTGGTCGTCCGCCAGACGATCGATGTGGTGGTCCAGTGCGTGCAACGCTGCCGCGGCAAGAAAGCCACCCTGGCGCATGCCGCCCCCCGCCATTTTCCGAATGCGGTGTGCTCGCGCGATGAAATCTTTCGAGCCGCACAGGGCCGAGCCCACGGGCGCGCCCAAGCCTTTGCTGAAGCAGACCGAAACGCTGTCAAAACACTGCGCGATGCGGCGCGCCTCTGTCCGGGCCTCTGAGCTGGTTTGCGCCGCCTGGGCTACCGCGGCATTGAACAGGCGTGCGCCGTCGAGGT
>JAYVPR010000514.1:0-2971 GCA_043757245.1 Polaromonas sp.
GCTGATATTGGAGATTTGTTGGGTAATCATGCCCAGATTTTAAATGACGCTCTGATCCGTCACTGAATCTATTGGCCGCGTACCTGCGTATTCCAGATGAATTGACGTATTGATGGACAATCCCATGCATGAGCACCTTAAACCCGGACACCACCTTGATCGCCTTGATTGACCGCGTAGCGCTGGCTGATGAAAAAGCCCTGCGTGAGCTGTACGAGTTGACCTCGTCCAAGCTCTATGGGGTGGCAGTGCGTGTGGTCACCAACCGCGAATGGGCGGAAGACGTGCTGCAAGAGGCTTTCATTAATATTTGGCGCATTGCGGGTGACTACAAAAGCACGCTGTCGCCGCCCATGGCCTGGATGGCACTGGTGGTGCGCAGCCGGGGCTTGGACTTTTTACGCCGCCGCACGTCTGAGCGGGCTGACCGCATGCAAGAGCTGGACGATGTGATCTCTGACACGGTGGCGGGGAATTCGCCGAACCCGATGGACACGGCCCAGGCCAGCGAGCAGGCCAAAGCGCTGCACAACTGCCTGAGCCAGCTCGACAACAAGCAGCGCGAAGTCGTTAGCCTAGCTTATATGCGTGATATGAGCCACAACGAGCTGGCAGAGCAACTCAAGCTGCCGCTAGGCACGGTCAAAACCTGGATACGGCGCGGGCTGGAGCAATTGCGCGGCTGCATGGCCAAACTGGCTTGAAGAGGCATAGAAAGAACATATGAACCTGATCCAAAACTCCGCATTGGTTGAACAACTGGCCGCCAGCTATGCGCTGGGTACGCTGCGCGGGGGTGCGCGCCGCCGCTTTGAGGCGCTGGCTCGAAACCACGCTGAAGTGCGAGCACAAGCCTTGATCTGGCAGGGCCGGATGTCGTCTGTCGCCGAGCTGCAACCCCAGGCTGCGCCTAGCCCCGTCGTCTGGAAGCGGATTGAAAACCTGGTCAACGCCGACAAAGAGGCCAAAGCCATGCAAGCGGCCCGTATGTCGGCAAAAGAGGATAAAGGCTGGTGGCGCAGCCTGAACCTGTGGCGCGGCCTGTCGAGCATGGGTGTGGGTGTGGCGGCTGTCGCCTTGATGGTGGGCGTGAACCTGAACAGTATCAACGCCAAGCTGGGCGGTGAAGTGCAAGAACTCACCGCCAAACTGAGCGCCACGCCCGAGATTCAATACGTGGCGGTGCTGGCCGATGACAAAGCCGCTGCATCGATGCTGGTGACGTTTGACCCGAAAAGCAATCGGCTCACTCTCAAGCGCGTGGGCGGCTTTCAGGAGTCACCTGACAAATCCCTCCAGCTCTGGGCGCTGCCGCAAACCGGTGGCCCCAAATCATTGGGCGTGCTGGGCAGTGGTGCGGTTGTCAAGCTGACGGCCGCTGGCAATGAGGTGAATGTGCCCACGCTGGCGATCAGCCTGGAGCCCAAGGGCGGTGTGCCTGCGGGTAGCGGGCCGAGCGGGCCGGTGTTGTTCAAAGGCGCTTTGATTGAAACAGCGCTGTAAAGCTCTCGACCTGTAAAAAAGGGCGCATCAAGCGCTCTTTTTTTGTGCCCGGATCTGGCCTAATGCCTGTGCCTGTAACCCCGGCTGTAGCCAAAGTTAATCGACGTACCGACCGGGCCATAGTACGGCTGGTGGTAGTAACGCGGGTAATACGGCCTGCCGTAGTACGAGGCGTAGGACTCAACCACAACAGGCGCTAAAAACACGGGTGGCTGTTGAACAACATAGCCAGGCTGTAGGGGTGCCTGCTGATAATAGGTTTGCGGCTGCGAAGGTTGAATTTGCTGGGTTGGAAAGCCAGGCTGCGGCGCTGGCGGGATGGCTCCCACTGGCGTGACTTGCAGCCGCACATAGGAGCCCGGGTCTTGCGCCATTTGCACGTTGTACTGAGTGCCTTGGTATTCGTACACCACGTTGTAGTGGCTGGGGCGGTTTTCATAAAAGGTTTGGGTACTGCACTGCTGGATGTTTTGCATCTGGTTGTTCGTGCCCTCCACCCTGTCGCCCACCATCGCGCCGCCAACCAGGCCAATTACCGTGGCCAGCGCTCGCCCACCGCCGTTGCCAATCGCATTGCCAACAGCCCCACCAGCAACTGCGCCCAGCAAAGCGCCACCCCCCGATTTAGGCGTTTCAGTGATGACTTGCTGGTTGTTGCATACCTGGCGTGGTACGGCCACCTGCTGCACAACCGGCGTACTGGTGATGACTCTGGCCAGGATGTCTGCGGCTGAGGCATTGAAGGCCAGCAGGCTGGTGGTGGCGACGGCTGATAAAACGATATCTTTTAAAACAATAACTTTTTTCATGATGTGGACTCCTGGGCGATGTTGATGAGACTACTTCCGTAAAAAGTGGTTCAAGTCTTTACAAGGCAGACACTATTTTGTAGCCATTTCAGCCCAAGCCGGGGCATCAAAGCCCACCGTTACATCACCGCCGAGCCATTGCACGACAGGCCGCTTGATGATGCTGGGGTTGGCCAGCACCAAAGCCTGTGCGCCTTGTGGCGTGGTAGCGCTGGCTTGAAGCGCAGTGTCCAGCTTGCGCCAGGTGGTGCCTTGGCGGTTCAACAGCTTGTCCCAGCCCAACGCTTTGACCCAAGCTGGCAACTGGTCAACTGGCACGCCCTGCTTTTTGAAATCATGAAACGTGTGAGCCAAGCCCTGTACCGTCAGCCAGGCTCTGGCTTTTTTAACCGTGTCGCAGTTGGGAATGCCGTAAACGATGATCATTGCTGAATTTTGCCATAAAAAGCCCAAAAATAACCTAAAAAAGGTACTGAATATACCTATATCCCAATAGATTCGGGAACAAGAAGCTACTAAATTAATAGCGTACTGAAAAACTCAAAATCCAGCGGCTAAGAGCAATGCTGTTCATTTAAGACCGTTCGCCCTGAGCTTGTCGAAGGGTTGCCAGCATAGCGCCAGGCTTCGACAAGCTCAGCCCGAACGGTTTTGGGTTT